>CAYRGR010000036.1:0-8206 GCA_964423755.1 uncultured Candidatus Peribacteria bacterium | reverse complement strand
TGAGAGCAACTCATGATATTCACAATTCTTTAATATTCATAAACCAAGAAATCATACCATGCTCAATAGGAGTTAATCAAGTATTAAATGTTGTTATTGCAGCAGTTGTTGTAGTAGGAAATACAGTATCCATTTTTCAAATTATAAAATCATCCAATAATTTATTATTTTTTAACAAAAAATTATATCCTAATCAATCAATAATAATAATTACTACATTATCGCTTCAATAAAAATTTTTAGGTATTATATCTAATTTTTTATGATTAGAAGAAACTCAAAAATTACTTAAAATAGATGCCATTAAATTTACAATATTATTTCATTTATAATTTGGTAATAACATATTTTTTATAATTAGAAATTAATATTTATCTAAAAATCAAAAATCAACACTGATTATATATTTGAAGAAAATTATTTGACGGTATCGCAGTAATCTGTATCTAGAATAATTTAAACGATTTTAAAAAAAGAAAAAAGTATAAAAATTATATAATATAAAGCTTAAAATTCAAATAAAAATTTGGACATAATTATAAAAAATATGTGTTTAGAATGACTTAATTTTTCAAATATAAAACCACTCATCTCAAATATTAGCTTCTGAAAATGGTAATAAAATATATCAATCTTTTTTTGAAATAATTTTTTCTCAATCATCATAAACTCAAATTATTTCTCATTTTTTAATTTTATCTAAATGCTTCCAGTTTTTAATAAGCTTTCATTCTTTAGTTTTAATAATAAATTTTTGAACTAAAACTTCATTAAATTTTTTTGGAATTTTAATGACTCAGTCAATAAAATTAAAATTAATTAATGTGTTAATTATTGCCTTTTTGGCAATAGATACTGATTCAATGTTATTATGATTTCAACATTCTATAGTTACACTGGCTTTTCATTTTTTATGAGAATAATATTGTGTATCAGAAGAATTTATATTTTTATAAATTTGAGGCCATCAAATTATTAAATTTTTAATTCATAATCATTTAGCTAGTTTTACATTATTTTTACCTCAAAAATCAAGAAATACAAAAGGTTTATCATCACTATGTGTTGAGTGAATATCTAGTAAAATATCACATTTATCAACTAAGTCTGTTAATTTGTTTGCTATATTTTCTTCATAATTTAAAGGATTTATATTTTTTCTAAAAACCCTATTTAAATTAATATCAATATATCTTTTTCATTTTTCATAAGCACTTTTATTACAAATAGGTACAAATGTAACTTTTCAAGATTTGAGAATAAATTTTTTTAATTTAAATTCTTCAATAATTTCATAAATCGCTTTTGGTCAGCAAACCTCATTTCAATGAATTGCTCCAAAAACCAACAAATTTAATCAAGGTTTTCAAGAATCTATCTTAATATATTCTATATTTTTAAGAACCTTATTCATAAAATTTAAGAATTAAAATTATAAATTTTTATTAATAATTACTTTGATATTTTTAAGAACCTTATTTCTTACTTTTTCGTTTATTATAGCTTCTGTAAAAGTTGGTGTTTGTATAAATTCAGCACTCATATCTATAGCTCATTTTGTATTATTTAAAACTCATAAAATACATTTACAATTTCTATCTTTACAATTAATGCTACAATTTTCATCATTACATACACAACAATTTTTATAAGCCTCATTATCATTTTTTAAAAAATCAAAAGAAACAGGAATAATTCAATTTTTTGAAGCAGATACTATCATTCATTCACTTCATTTTATATTTGGTTTCATTGTAGTCAAAACATTTTTTGTTTGTTCTTTTCAAATAAGTATTAATTTCTTTACGATATTTGTAGAAATTCAATGATTTCTAAAATTTTTATCAACATATATACTTCATATCTCAAACCAATTTGATGATAATGGCAAAAGTAATCATGATCAAACTATCTTTTTTGTTTTTGACTCAATTGCTAATACTAATCTATCTGAATTTATAGCATTATCATAAAATTCTTTACTTCTTGAGATCATTGCTTCTTCTCTTAGGGATATTTTTTCTAATCTTTCTGATAGCATATTATCAGCAAAAGTTTTTCATTTATAAATATTTATATTTTCATTATTTTTCATAATTTAAAAAATTTAAAAATAAAAGTAATCACTTTATAAAACTTTCACCAAAGAAAAATATAGAAAAAATAAAGAAAAAAATAAAAGAGCTTAAGATAAGCTCTTTTATTTGGAATCAAACTTCTTAATATTTTTTATAAATTAAAGGAATATATAATTCATCTTCTAATAAAAATCTATAAAATAGTGCACATGATTTTTTAAATAATTTAATATTTTTTTATATATTTCATAATAAATTGTTTTAAATAATATATTTTAATTATGTAATATTATTCTATATATACCTAATAAGAATTAGTTTTCGGTTTTTTTCTTTTTAAAAACACTTTAAATTAGACTATCCGCCAGCTGACGGAGTCGAACAATTTTTTTAAGGTATATCATAATATTATATTTAAAATAATTTTTCTAGCTTTTAAAACAGAATCTATCTCTACATATTCATCTTCTTGATGAGCTTTTGTAAATGGACCAGGTCATATCTGGATACAATCTCAGCCGATTTTTTCTTTTATCATTTGAATATCAGAGTATCAAAATGTATTAGATATTACCGTTTCTCAATAATTATTATATTTTTTAATAATTTCATTTTGCAAAAGTGGATTAAACCAAAATTTCATTTTATAATCAAGAATATTCAGATTTTTTTCTTTAAAATATTCAAATAAAAATTTTTCAAACTCTCTTTGTGAAAGATTATTTCATAATCTTATTTCAATAGTAGATTTTGAAATATCTGGTACCATACTAGGTCTTGAAATAATATTTCATTCTTGATTAAATCATCAATATAAAAATGCTAAATTTACAGATGAATCAAATCAAAATAAATCTTTTTGTTTTGTATATTTTTCTAAATCAGAGATGAAATTTGAAATTCAAATAATTGCATTATTTCAAATTTCCTTTCTAGCTGCATGTACAGTTTTTCATTTTATTGTTAGATCAAATTCTGCAATTCATCTAAATCAAACTATTATTTTATTATCTGTTGGTTCAGGAATTATTACTAATTTTGGTTTTATTTTATTTCAAAATCAAGAAACAAATTCGGACATTCCTTTAAAATAATATTCTTCATCACAATAAAATAAAAACATAAATTCAATGTTGTTCTTTAATAAGTCATCAATTAATGAAATTATTATTGCAATTCAAGATTTCATATCAACAGATCATCTTCAATAAATTTTTCAATCTTTTTCATAAGGAATAAATTGATTTATAGAAGAAACAGGAACTACATCAATATGTCAAGCAAGCAATATTTTTGGATTATTTGAATTTGAAATTATTAAATTATATCTTCAGTTATCTCAAATATCTTGTTTAATATATTTTAACTTATTTTTATATTTAAATTTTATATAATCTTCAATAAAATTCATAGCATTATTTTCATTTTTTGTTGTATCAATGCTAATTAATTTATTTGTAAGATCTTTAATTTCTTTTTCTAAATTATTATTATTCATATACAATATGTAGATTATAAAGTAAAAATTATTTAGTTAATTTTTAGGTAATTTTTTATTTTAATATTTATTTAATGTTAATAACTCAGGAGTTAAGTTTTTTAACATTTCATTGAATTTGTGCATATCAAAAACAATTATTTTTTTTATTATAATTTATTGATACTTTTATTTTTTCTCCAGATGGTTGAGTAATATACAAGTTATTAATATTATTTTTAATTTTAAATGCTTCTACCATTCATAATGCAGTAACTCAGCTTCAACAAGCAGTTTCATAAAAAAGTGTATTTATACTTTTTACATAAACAACAGGTTCTATAGAAAAATTTTGATTGTTTTTTGATACATATATTATTCAAGCTGCACTATAAGAATCTAATCATAATTCTTTAATTAATTTCATTGATTTTTCTTTTAATAATTTTTCATAATTATTTCATTTAGTTTGTTTTTTATTATCTTTTAAATATGATATATAATGGATAATTCATTCCATTTCAACTAAATAATTTCATTTATTTTTTTTACATTCAGAAATTTTATTAATATCTTTATAAATTGGCATCTCAGACCAAACTTCTCAGTATTCATTTATTCAAGCTTTTATGGGGTCTACTAATTCAAGAAATTAAAAACAATCAACTTCATTGTTTTCAATTAAAATAATTACTTACAAAACTTCTTGTTGCATTTCAACAAAATTCTCATCAAGCCATTTCTAATCTTGGAATTTCAGACTCTAAATCAATAAAACCAACCTGTTCAACATATGGATATAATTTCATTATATAATCATTTATTTTCTTTTTTAATTTAAGATTTTTAATTATTCATTTAATTAAACAAGTATAATTTCATCAAGGACTAAATATGTCAAAATGAATTCTTTTTTTAAAATTATTATTAGTTTTAAACTTTTTTATAATATTTAAATTCTGGATTCATAATTCTTTATTATTAATATTTAAATTTGTAATATTTTTCATAGTTAAATTTTTTAAGTAATAAAATATAATGTTTTTAATTTTTTTAGTTCGTTTTTTATGTAAGACAATAAATTATTTATTCAAACAATTTTTTGCTCTCTTGAGTAAAGATTTTTTACTATAACTTCATTTTTTCTTTGTTCTTCCTCTCAAGCGAATATTCCAATAGGTATATTTTTACTTTCTGCATAGCTAAACTGTTTTCATATTTTATCTTCGCTATAATAAATATCTGTTGAAATTAATCAAAGTCTTAATATTTCTCCAATTTTTTCTTTATATTCTAGATTACTTGAAAAATTATTAAAAATTATAGCTTGAGTTAAAGGAATTTTTTTTGTAATAAATAAAGACTCATTTAATCTATAAAATAATCTTGAGAGTCATATAGATCATCAAACTCCTCAATAATCTTTCAAATTATTTATTTTTTTTCAATCATTAGCCACTTTTCTTATACTTTCAACTAAATTATCAAATCTTCATCAGCTACAAATACTTCAAAAATCCACATAATCACAAATAAAAGTCTCAAACACAGTTCAGGTATAGTAATCTAATCATCTTGTAATATATGGATCAAATACTATATTCACTCATTTTTGTTTTAATGCAAAATAAACTTGTTTTATTTCATTTATTCATTGAGCAGTTGAGGAATTATTGTTTTCTAAATTTTCAATTTTTGTATTTAACAGCTCATTTATCTGTTTAAAATTATCTCAAACCAAAGTTTTTAATTGATTTTCAAAATCTTCTTTTGTTGTCTTATAAAATCAATCAAGTAAAGCAAAAAATGATATTTTACTATCTCAAATAATATTAAATTGTTTACAAATTCATTCAATAAATTTTTTATTATTAAGTCTTATTTCTATTCATTTTGATATATTTAAAAATTTAAATATGTCTTCCAATGTTTTATATAAAGCCAAAATAACTTCACTATCATAATTTAAAGGTAAATTTTCTCATATTACATCTATATCGCATTGTGTAAATTCCTTATATCTACCTTTTTGTTGTCTTTCTCATCTCCAAACTTTTTGTATCTGATATCTTTTAAAAGGAAATTTTATATCATTTTCATTATCTACTACATATCTAGCTAGAGGTACCGTAAGATCAAAACGTAAAGAATACTCTTTTAAATCATTTGATCATTGTTTTAAACCATAAAGTCAAAAAATTTGTTTAGATACTTCATCTCATCACTTTGATGTCAAAACTTTATTAAGTTCTATAGCAGGAGTTTCTATATTTATATATCAGTATCTCTCATAATTTGATTTAATAATATCTTTAATAGAATTTTCTATTATTTGTTTGTCGGGAGTTAATTCATTAAACCCACCAGGTAGTAATTTTGTCATAGTTTAATAATTAAAATATAAAAATTTTTTAAATTAATTGTATTATTCTCATATATTTAAAGCAACTTTTTTTCTTACGCTAGCTAAATAATTAAAAAAACAACTTCTTTGTCATGTGTGACAAGCAACGGGAGGATTTCATAATTGTTTAATTTTATAGATAATAGAATCATTATCACAATCTGTTATAATATCATAAACTTCCTGTGTAGTTCAGCTTGTTAATCATTTTTCCCAAAGTTCATTTCTACTTCTAGACCAATAGGTGGCATTTCATGTTTCTAAAGTTCTTTTTAAAGCTAATTTATTTGCATAAGCTTGCATTAATATTTCTCAAGTTTTATAATCTTGAGCTATTACTGGTATTAAATCTCAAATTTTTTTCCAATCAAGTTTATTTATTATTTTATTAATTTCTTCTTGATTAAATTTATTAATTTGTGAACTTGTAGTATTAATTGTTTCCATATAATTTATAATTTAAAAAATAAAAAAATCCATTATTAATTACTCTTAATAATGGATAAATAAGTATAAAATAAATATCATTATTAAGGGCGATGGACTTCATGATGTTTACCATAAATAGCTTTTATTATTTTAATTGCATTTAAATATCAACTATTATTTCACTTTAAATATTTTGAAACTCGAGCTATTGTAGTAGAACTCATTTTTGTAGTTGATTCTATTTCTTGATAAGAAAATCAATCTTCAAGCATCCTTGCTATCTCAAATCTTTTACTAAATTCAATTATTTCATTTTCAGATAAAAGATCTCTTAAAAATAAAAATAGAGTATCTTTATTTTTAATATTTAAAATTACTTCGAGTACTTCATTAAATTGTTTTTGTAATACTTTGTTTGAAATCATAAAATTTAAATAAGTAAAATATTTTATTTCATAATCACTTTATCTGAATAAAGTGATTTGTCAAATTTATTTTTAAATTATCTTTCCAATTATTTTATTTCTTTCTTTATCATCAAATCTTTCCAAAGGTAACGCTAATCTTTCTAAAAGGACTTTTGTATTATTTGTAATTTTAATTTTTTCAAAAATAATATCATGAAATAATTCATCATAAATTGGACTAAAAAATAAATATAATCCACGAAAGTCTTTTTTTTCTATATATGCTTTTTGAGCTATTTGTTTAATTAGATCTTTAGCAATTCTTTCTTTGTCTTGTCTTAATAACAAAAGTATTTTTTGCTTGTAAAATTCTATGTTAATTTCTTTTTTAAAAGATCTTAATTTGTTTTGCATATTAATATTATTAAAGATAAATATAATTATTTTACAAATAAAAAACTAGAAATATATTGAAAAAAGAAAGAAATTTAGTGAAGTAGATTTTTTAGTTCATTTAATTTCTCTACATAAATTTCTCTCATTTCGTAAGGAATTTTCTTTTTGTGATTTTTTAAAATTGGCAAGTATATTTCTTTTTTTTCTTTTATAAATTTTTGTTGTTTTTCTGGATTTAATCCAGAAATTGTTTCCAAATTATCAATACAGTCAAACAATTTAACAAAAGGAACTCTCCAATTAAAATCACAATATTTTTTAAATATTTCAAAATATTTAGATTTTTCTAATTTAACTTTATTTTTATCTACCCCCGTAAGTCATAGTACTATTAGTGATACATCATAACCAAATTGTTTTTGTATTTCTTCCACGCCAAGTTCTCAATCTTCCACTATATCATGCAATAACAAACTATTTAAAATAATTTCATCATAAATTCCTGATCTAAGACAATTTTTAAACATTCTATATGAATGCAAAAATAAATCTTCTCAAGTTTTCCTTTTTTTTCAGTTTAAACTTTTGTTTAAAAATTCTACAGTTCATGAGAATCTATGTTCTAATATTTTTCATCCAATATAATTTAATGTTTTTGCTATCATAAAAAATAGGGGATTAAAAATAACACCCACATAATAGTAAATTAAAAAAAGAAAAATATTGAAAAAATGTAGAAAAAATACAGTTTTAGTTGTATTTTGGCTTTTTATAAGGAATTTTAATATAATTAATTAACTTTATTATATACAACTTTTTTATAATCTTTATTGATTATGAAGGAGAGATTTTATTATTTAAATATTGATATTTATCTATTACTGAAATAAAAAGTTTTTTATATAAAAACTTAATTAATGCTGGATCTAAAGTTTCCTTAATTAAATATATATATCATAGTTTAATTTTTTTAGAAATTTCAAGTTTTTGTATATCGTTAAATATTTCTTGATTA
>CAYRGR010000035.1:0-8322 GCA_964423755.1 uncultured Candidatus Peribacteria bacterium | reverse complement strand
ATATGAAATCAAAAAATAAAAAATTTTTATTAAAAAACTGGCTATTATTAATTGGAATGTTTTTCTTTGTTTTTATTGGAATTTTTATGATATGGGTAAGTTCTTTAAAATTACCAGATTTTAGTCTTTTTAGCGAAAGAAAAATCCAAAATTCAACAAAAATATACGATAGGACAGGAGAAATATTACTTTATGATGTTTATCAAGATATAAAAAGAACAACAATATCCTCAGATGAAATAGGTCAAAATATTAAAAATGCCACAATAGCAATAGAAGATGGAGAATTTTATCATCATAAAGGAATAAGAATAAGTTCTATAATAAGAGCAACTATTTGGGCAAAAATAACAGGTTCTAGAGTACAAGGTGGGTCAACAATAACACAACAATTAATTAAAAATACCCTTCTAACATCAAATAGATCAATTTCAAGAAAAATAAAAGAGTGGATTTTATCAATAAAAGCAGAAAAAATAATGTCAAAAGATGAAATTTTGACTCTTTATTTAAATGAAGCTCCTTATGGTGGTAGTATTTATGGAATAAAAGAAGCATCTAATACATTTTTTAACAAAGAACCAATTGATTTAACAATAGCGGAATCAGCATATTTAGCAGCAATACCTAATGGCCCCACAAAATTCTCACCCTATGGGAAAAATAAAAATGGTCTTGATGATAGAAAAAATCTAGTATTAAAAAGAATGTTAGAGGTTGGTTTTATAAATGAAAGTGAGTATAATTTATCAAAAAATGAAAAAGTTGTATTTCAACCAGAAAAAAAAGATAATATAGTGGCTCCACATTTTGTATTTTTTATTAAAAATGATTTAGAAAAAAAATATGGGGAAAATATATTAGAAGATGGAGGGTTAAGGGTTGTTACAACAATAGATTACGATTTACAAAAAAAAGCGGAAGAAATTGTTTTTAAAAATGCTAAAGAGAATGAAATAAATTGGGGAGGAAAAAATGCCGCTGCTGTAGTTATAGATCCAAAAACAGGACAAATACTTGCTATGGTTGGGTCAAGAAATTATTTTGATAAAGAAATAGATGGAAATTATAATGTAGTTACAGCAAAAAGACAGCCTGGGTCTTCTTTTAAACCTATTGTTTATGCTTTAGCTTTTGAAAAAGGATATACGGATGAGACTGTTTTATTTGATGTAAAAACAGAATTTAATTCTTCATGCTCACCAACAGCAACACAAGAAAAAACAAGTAGCGGTAATGATTGTTATCATCCCAATAATTATGATAATTCATTTAGAGGGCCAATGTCTTTAAGAGAAGCATTAGCCCAATCAATAAACACAATAGCTGTGAAATTATTATATTTAGTTGGAAGTAAAGAATCTATTAATTTTGCAAACAAACTAGGAATAACAACATTGAATGACCCAAATAGATACGGCCTTTCTTTGGTTATTGGTGGAGGAGAAACAACCTTACTTGATATGACTTCTGTTTATAGTGTTTTTGCTAATAATGGGATAAGAAATCCATATAATGGGATAATATCAATACAAAACAAAAATGGAGAAATTATTGAGGAATTTAAAGATAAATCTTATCAAGTTTTAGATAAAAATATTGCACTTTTATTATCTGATATACTTTCAGATAATAAATCTAGAACGCCAACATTTGGAGCTAACTCTCAACTTGTTATTCCAGATAATCAAGTTGCTGTAAAAACAGGTACCACAAACGATAATAAAGATGCTTGGACTATTGGATATACACCTAAAATAGCTGTTGGTGTTTGGGTTGGAAATAATGACAACACCCCAATGAAAAAAGGTGGCGCATCTTTAGCTGGTCCAATATGGAATCAAATAATAACTGAATCAATTAATAAAATAGGTAAAGAAAATTTTGAAAAACCATATACAGAAGAAAATAATTCAAAAATTTCAATATTAAGAGGTTTTTGGATGGGGGGCGAAACTATAAAAATTGATTCTATTTCTAAAAAATTAGCAACAGAATTTACACCAAAAGAAAACATAGAAGAAATATCTATAACCAATGTGCACACAATACTACATTGGATTAATAAAGAAAATCCTTTATTTTATAAAGACGCTATGAGAGAAAACGATTCTCTTTATAATAATTGGGAATACGGAATTTTAAATTGGTGGAATCAAAATAAATATAAATACAAAATAATAACAGAACAAGATATACCAAATGATTATGATGATATACATACAAAAGATTCAAAACCTGAAATAGAAATTTTTGGGTTTGATAAATATATATATACAAAAGAAGAACAAATTAATTACTTAATAAATATAAAAAGTGAAATTGGAATAAATAAATTAGATATTTATTTAAATAGTATTTATTTAAATAGTATTAAAAATCCAAACAATTCAATATCTTCTTATTTTAAACTTGATAATACTAATAATGGTAAAAACATATTTAAAGTTATAGCAATAGATAATATTGGTAATAGAAGTGAAAAAAATATAGAATTTATTGTTAATTAAATTATCTTATATCTTTTAAAAAAATAGATTTTTCTTTAAAAGAATTTAAAATTTCTCCTTTTTTTAAAAAAATTTCATTCCTAATAATAGGACTACTTTTAATAAAAACAATATTATTTTTAATAATAATATTGTTTTTATTAAATTTAAAATTAATATGTTGATAAATAACATTTATTATTAAATCAATATTATCATCTTTTTGTTTTAAGATTATTTTAAATTTTTCTAAATAATCTTTAATATGACTAAAATCCATATTATCTATTCATTGGCATAACTAAATACATAAAAGATAAATCGCCTATTGGTTTTATTATCATTGGTTTATTATTACCGTTTAATTTAATACTTAAACTATCTGTGGATATTGATTGAAAACAATCAATTATATATTTATAATTAAAATCAACAGAAATATCATCTCCAGTAACAACACCTGCTATGTTTGTTATATTTTCACCTATTTCATTATTTTTAGATTCTATTTCAAATAACTTATCTCCAACATTAATATTCATTGTTATTTGATTAGATTTATCTGAAAAAACATTAGATATTTTTAAAGATGATAATAAATCTTGTTTTAATACAACAACTTCTGTTGTATTATTTTTAGGAATTATTTGTTTATAATCTGGAAAATTACCATCAACAATTCTTGATGTTAAATAAATATATTTTGATTTAAAAGATATTTGAGTTTTTTGAAGAGTTATTTCTATATCTTCATTTAAATTATCAAAAACCCTTATTATTTCAATAATATTTTTAACTGGTATTAAAACACCATCAAAAGATAACCTTTGTTTAATTTTTACCTTCTTTTCTGCTAATCTAAAAGAATCTGTTGAAACAAAAACTAAAGTATCTTCTTCTGGATATATATAAACACTACCTATTTCTGGTTTAATTTCAGAAATAGAAGAACTATAATAAACAGCCTTTATACCTTCTATAAATTTAGACGATGGAATTATAAATTTTTCACCATCTATTTGTGGTATTGTTGGAAAATCATCATGTGAAATACTTTTTAATAAAATAGAATTGTTTTTTGTTTTAATAGAAAGATTATCATTTATTTTTTCAAAATTAACAAAAGAATCATTTTGTAAATTTGAAAAAATAGATAATAAAATATCTCCTTTTATTGCAATAATTCCATTTTTTTCTATTTTAGCTGGAATATTATATTCTATACCTATATTTAAATTTGTAGCTCTTAATTTAAGATATTTATCTTCAACTATCCATAAAATAGAATTTAATACTGGTAATGTTAAATTTTTACCTGTCATTTTTTCTACAATAGATAAAGCATTTTTAATTTTTTCAACAGAGCATTCTAATTTCATAATATTTTATATTTTATTTATTTTTTTAATTTATCTATTACTATTATAGACTTTTTATGTGGAATACTTTTTTACTATTATAAAATAATAGTTTTTTAAATATACAAATGTTAATAATTAATTCATTTTTTATAAAATAAATTTTTTATAAAATAATTAACATTTTATTCAACACTAATCAACACTTTATTAACATTATTTAAACAAAATTCTTATTTTTTCTATTTCTTGTAATAAAGAAGGGTCGGTTTTTAAATCTTCTTTTATTTTAAGATGAGAGTGTATTACAGTTGAATGATCTTTTCCTCCTATTTTAGAACCTATTAATGGGTACGAAACATTAAAATCTTCTCTAAGTAAATACATTGTTACTTGTCTAGCTCTTACTACTTCTCTTCTTCTATTTTTTTCATAAATGGCTTCTTTTTTTATATTATAATATTCAGATATTATTTTAATAATATCATCTATGTTAACATTTTTTTTAGGTTTTATATTATTTTTTATTAATGTTTTTACATCTGATAATAAAAGTGTTTTATTTTTTAATTTTGTTTGACAAACAACAGCATTTAAACTACCTTCCAATTCCCTAATACTTCCATTTAGTGTTTCAGCTAAATAAGAAACAACCTCATCTTCAATAAAACAACTAGATGATTCAAATTTAGCTTTTATAATAGCTATTCTTGATTCATAATCTGGTTCTGTTACTTGGACTGTCATACCAGAGGCAAATCTTGATTGTAGTCTTTCTTCTAAACCCTGAATAAAATTTGGATGTTTATCCGATGAAAAAATTATTTGTTTATTATTTTGATATAAATTATTGAAAAGATGAAATAATTCTTCTTGTGTTTTATCTTTACCAGATATAAATTGAATATCATCCATTATAATAACATCATATTTTCTATATTTTTCTTTAAAAGAATTAGGATTTTTGTTTTGTATTGAATTAATATAATCAACAGCAAATTTTTCCAAACTAGTATAAAAAACCTTTTTTTCAGGATGTTTTATTTTTATAGTATTACCTATTGCTTGTATCATGTGTGTTTTACCAAGTCCTGTTCCACCATAAATAAAAAATGGATTATAATTATATCCAGGATTTTCTATAATAGCTTGAGATACAGCATAAGCGAGTTCATTAAAAGGCCCAACAATAAAAGAATTAAAATTATATTTAGGATTTAAATTATCTTCTTTATTTACATAATAATCACTTAAAGGTAATTCTTTATTGTTTAAATTTTCTTTTGATTTATTTTTATTTAAATCTTCATCGTTTTTTATTAAAACATCAGTTTTGTTGATAACATATTCAATATTTCTAATATTATCATTATTACTTATTAATGTTTTTAATATTAGTTTATGAAATTTATTATAAAGCCAATCTTTTACAAATTCATTTGGGACTCCAATATAAATAAGTCCCCCATCTTCTTTTGTTATAGATGTATTTTTAAACCAGGTATTAAAATTAGCCTTTGATATATTTAACTCTATTTCTGAAAGACTTTTTTCCCATAAATTTTTTAATTCTTCAACACTCATAAAAATATTATAACCTTTTTTAAGATAAGTAAAAAATTAAAAGTCTTTATTAACCTGTTAATAACATGTGGATAATTATTTAAAAAAAATTTGCATATTTTGCAATAATGTTATATATTTGCCATATGTCACAAACATACAATCCAAACAAAAGAAAAAGAGCAAAAACACACGGTTTTTTGGTTAGAACTGAAACTCCAAATGGAAGAAAGGTAAATCAAGCAAGAAGAAGAAAAGGAAGATCAAAGGTTTCAATCTCAAAATCTAAAGTCAAATAAAATGCTTCCAAAAATAAAACGAATCACAAAAGAAGATTTCCTTTTTATAATCAAAAATGGAAAGATTCTCCATGGTTCGTTTTTTTATTTAAAATATATAAATTCTGAAAAACCAAAATATTCTTTTGTTTTTCCTAAAACATTATCAAAATTGGCTGTTATAAGGAATAAATATAGAAGATTAGGATATAATATCCTTTTAAAAACAGACTTAAAACCAATTTGGGGTATATTTTTTTATAAAAAAGAATCTTTTTTAGCTAAAAAAGAGGATATTGAAATAGATATTTTAAACATATTAAATAAAATATAGATTAAGCGGCTAGTTTTTTGTTATATTTTTCACTTTTTTCTACTGTTTTTTCTGTTGCGGTATCAATAATACCTTGTTTAATCTCATGTATAGCGACACTTCCTACCCCATGACTACTATTTGCTGCATGACCAGCAACTTCAACTGCGCCATGAGCACCATGAGAAACAGCGTTTGAAGCTAAATCTTCTAATCCTTTTACTATTTCCTCTAGTTTTATTTCGGCTGTACCAGACAATACTAACCCAGAGAGTATACCTAAATATTTACTTGCCTTTTCAACAACCATTTTTTGTTTTTCTATTTTATTAAAGTTTTCAAGATAAGTATCGTTTTCAGAGTCAATATTGTTTTGTTTTTCATTAAGACTATGTATTATTTTTTCTGAGATAAATTCACCTATTTTTTCACCAAAATGAGAAGTTATTGCTATTCTCGCTACTTTTAAAGCAAACATTCCAGCTGCGATTGGTATTGTTGCCCCGCTGACTCCAACCATTAATGTTGTTATTCCAGCAGTTAATGTTGTTAATATTATTTTTTTAGCAATTTTATTTTTCGGTAAAATCTTGTCTATTTTAGCCAAACCCAGAACAAAATTATTAGGTTTTTTTTGTTCTAGTGTATTAAGTGCTGCATCATCAAATTCTTTAAACAAAGGTTTGATTATTTTTTCAGAAACTTCTGAATTTTTTGTATCAGGATTTTGCTCTTTAAAAAGTCTAACTTCTTCTAATATAATTTTAGTATATATAGTTTCTTTTTTATTTTTTATTTCTTCGTTTTTTTCTTTTATTTTATCTTGTAATTCTTTGTTATTTTTATCTTTAGATAACTCTTTTTCAAGACCTCTTAATTCTTGGAAATTAATAGATATATCGTTTAAAAATGTTTCTTTACCAATTGTTTTATTTTTTTCAACACTTGATTCATTTTTTATTTCATTTATTTTATCATTAAAAACACTAGACTCTTCTTCTATTTCTAAATTAGCTGTATTTTTTATTTCTTCAACTTTTGAAATATCAGACAAATCCCCTTCCATGCTTTTGATATAATTATTTGCTTTTTTTTCAATATTTTCTTTTGTTATAATAACAGTATTATTTTTTTCATTTTCGGCAGAATTTAATTCTTCCTCAAAATTTTTATCCAAAAAAATCTCACTTTTTTCTGGTGTTTTTTCTAAAACCTCATTATTATTTTTAGTAAATTCAATATTTTTCATTTAATTATTGGTTTTTATACTATTTAATATTATTTGGATTTTTTTTTCATCATTTTCTTTGGCGACATTTCTTATTTGAGAAATAGCTTTTTTTTCTATAGATGAAACATTTTTTTTAAGTTCGGAAAGAATTTCTTTTATTTTCAAAATCTTTTCTTCATCGCTCATATATTTATATTTGATTTAAGATAGAAGAATATTCATCTATTGTATTTTTTATAATATTATCAATAATATCTTCTGGCATACCATTATCAATAATGAATTTGTTTATTTTTGCCAAATCCTCATCATTTAAATTTTCTTTAGTTAACATATCTTCAAGTTTTGACAAGTTTTCTTTATTTAAATAATTTCTTGATTCGTAAACTATTCTTCTCATTGATATTTCTGTAATACCCAACATTTCCTTGTATTTTTCTTCAGCTGTATATTCATTTTTATCCATAAATTCTTCCAACTTATTTTTTTTATTAGTATTATTAATTTCAAAATTATTCATATTTAAAAATATTAATTATTAATTTGACTTCTTATTATATTATACCATGTTTTCAAATAAAACACAAATCGGGTTTAGTCAACATCATTAAATAATGTTATTATGTAATTAGTGAAAAAAATATTAATTTTTTTAATACATCTTTATCAGCAAAACCCTTTTAAAAAAGGGTCTGTTTGTGTTTTTATACCCTCTTGTTCAGAATACACAAAAGAGGCTATTTTAAAATACGGCTCAATAAAGGGTGTTTATTTGGGAATAAGAAGAATTTTGAGATGCCACCCTTGGCAAAAAAATCATTATGACCCTTTGGAATAAAGATTTTTATTAAAAATTTGGGTTTTTTGTATTTTTGATATACAATAGTATTTATGAAACCATTATGGGACACTATATTTTATCAACCTATTTATAATGCTTTAGTTTTTGTTACAAGCGAGATTACTTTTGGTAATATTGCTTTTTCTATTATAATCTTAACTATTTTAATCAAATTAATACTTTCCCCTTTGGCCAAAAAATCAATCAAAAGTCAGATTTTGATGAAAAAAATGGAGCCAGAATTAAAAC
>CAYRGR010000034.1:0-8488 GCA_964423755.1 uncultured Candidatus Peribacteria bacterium | reverse complement strand
TACATGTTGAAGATGTGTTACATGCATACCAAGTATTTCATCCTCATCATCCTGGTGTATAACTCGTACGACAAGTTCATCATGTTAATCAATTACAACTCCATGTATAATTATGCGTACTTCAAACTACTGTATCAAAAAAAGAACCAACAACCTGTCATACTGGACATAAATTTGGATAAGTAGAAGTTATTGTGGAAGTTGGAGGCGTGAATGATCAAGCTACACAAGATGATCATCATCCTGGTGTATAACTCGTACGACAAGTTCATCATGTTAATCAATTACAACTCCATGTATAATTATGCGTACTTCAAACTACTGTATCAAGAAAGGCACTAATAGTTTGTCATGCTGGACATAAATTTGGATAAGTAGAAGTTATTATGGAAGTTGGAGGTGTGAATGATCAGGCTACACAAGTGGCAGTAATAGGCTGACAACTAGTATTACATCATCATGGTCACCATCAAGTACGAGAAGTATCATTAAAATCACAAGTTTCTCACTCTGCAGTATCTAAAACTCAGTCTCAACACCAGGCTACATAAATATTCAAACATTCATTATCTATTACTACAGGAGAACTAAAATTAGGCTTATTTAAATAATCTTTTTGTACATAAGTCCAGTCTGGAAGGGTATAATTATATGATGCTGAAACTCAAGATATATATCAATTATTAATTTTTCTTGCTATTGAAAAAACTAATTGTCAAGCCAAGTTAGATCTAGAAGGAGCATGTCATGACATATTGACTCATGCATCACAAGAGGCTACAACTACTTCATTAACTCATGCAGGTTTTATATTTGATTTTATTACAAATGGTCATCAAAAAGTAAGTGCATTATAAGGATTGTAAATCTTTACGTTACTACTTGAATATCATATAATAATATCAAACGAATTATCTCAATATAATAAATCTCTAAAATATCTTGTTTCTCATAAATAATAAGTTCTGCTCTCATTAAAAACACAATTAGTTTCCGGAAAAGAAATTGTTGACTGATTAAGATTTGCTCAAAATGCTTTTCAAAATAAACAAAATAAAATTATAAACAAAAAATATTTACGCATAATTTAAAAATTATTATCTAAAGTTTCTCATACATTTTGGATTTTTAAAGGAGGTAATTTAGGATCTAAAATATTTTCAGAAACATTATTATATTTTAATATATAAATTAAACTTAATATAACTATAAGTAAAAACAATAAAAAGACAATATATTTTTTATTAAACAATTTTTTCATATTAATTAAACATTATAAAAGAATAATATATTTTTTATTAAACAATTTTTTCATATTAATTAAAAATCATTATCTCAAGTAGGTGAAGGTGAAGGTGAAGATGTAGGAGGAGGAGTAGAAGGATCTTCAATTTTTGTTTTTCCTGCTGTTCATCATCAAACACTATCTTGTCATGATGTTGATTTTAAATCTGATCATGTAAATCAAATACCTATATTCAATATTGGGTTACCTTGTGCATTTAATGCAGTTACCTCACTAGATGTTGTTTTGATAATATCTCAAGTTCATAATTTAATATTTTTAATTCAATATGCGTCATTGAAACATTCTCACCATTTAAAATAAACAGTATCAAAACTAATAATATCTTTTGGACCATTTTTCATTATATTTTTTACTGCATTTTGATCTGTAATTGTTGGATATTGTTTTACTAAAGATTTTTGTATAGCATCAAGAACTTGAATTGGTAAATTATCAATTAGAGCATTTGTTATTTCTGGAGAATTAATTTTAGTAAAAGCTTCTCATATCTTTGGCATTGCTACTTCAGGAGATCAAGATATTGCTTTTATTCATTTTAATCATCATAATTGAGATTTTACAGGGAAGGTAATCAAATCTCATTGTGTATATTGTTTACATTCAAAATGTGATCATTGAAATTTATTATAATGCTCAGATCTTGCTCTATGTAATTCTGTTAAAACTGTTTGAGATCTTACATCTATTGTTGATCATTTTTTTAATCAAATAAATTCTAATAATCTATTATCAAAAGCTTTTTGTCTATCCCAATTTGCTTCTCAACTTCATTGATCTTTATCAAACATAGATAAATTCATCATCATATGTAAATATTCTCTAGCTAAATTATCGTCAACTCAATTTGGGTGTTTCGTAAAAATTCATTTATCTCATTTTTGAACTTCTTTAATAAATTCTTGTGCTTGTTTTTTATTACGAGCTTGTGATAAAATTTTACTTTCTAATTCGTTCTGTTTTTTTGTAAATTCAGCATCTGTTAGTCCTGCTTTATTTAAAACATAAATATCTTTCATAAAAGCTCCATAAACTCTATCTAATATTATTTTTTGTTGATTATGTGTTATATCTTTAATTTGAATGCCTCAAAAATCTATTTTTTTAAAATATTTATTTACATTTATAAGTTTTAAAAAGATATTCCAAGCTTCTGCATAATTATTATCAAATACATATCTATCTAATTGTTGAGCTAATTTAGAAGAATCCAAAGATCTTCTATCAATATTTTGATTAATAGATTTTGTAATACCAGAAAGGAATTCTATATCCTTATTTTCTCATTCAAATTTACTTTGTGTTTTTATATCAACTCATGTAGTAATTTCACCTTGTTTATAATTTTTATTTATTACTAAATCTCAATTTGAATTTGTTTGTACTCATCAAATATATAAAATACTACCCAATCATTTATTATCACTATAATTTATAAGATCTAATTTAATATTTCATTTTTCATCTCTTAATAAGTTTCATCAAATTAAATATCAGTCCTTTGTTTCTTCTACTTGCACTCCATGATCTGCTGATATATTATCTATTGTTAAATTTGACTGTGTTTTTGGTATAAATAATACTTGTAAATCTGTATTTTTATATTTTTTTATTTCCCAATTTAACGGTAAAGATTTTTGATTAATTCAAGCTTCTATTCAAGAAGATCAAACACTTTCTGTTTTTGTATAATTTGTATCTATTTTTTGAAAACTTATTCATCAAATTGGTATAATTCAAGCAGATATTAATAATCCTATTCAAAATCATGCGAAATGTATTCATTCTAATCAAAACATTTTATCAAATCATTTCCAACCTGTTCATCATGATTTTGATAAATAAGAATATAAAGTATCTTCATAATATTTTAAGTATCAATCTTTAAGTGTATTTAAAAATTCTGGTTTTTTTCAAGATTGATTATAAAATCTAACTATTTTGTCTTTTAATAAAGGTAAATTTTTATCAAATTCTGCTCTTTCTTCTTGAGTAAGTTTATCTAATCATTCTATTCATATTAAATCAATATCTTTATTTTGTTTAATTGAATCTATAATTTTATCAAGGATTTTACTCATATCTTCGATTTTTTCTTGTACTTCTTTCTTTTTTAATTTTTCACCTGTTAATCATATCATTAATCAAGTCGGAGAAACTCATAAATATGAAGATACTGAAAAATTTTGCTTAATTTCATCATTAAAATAACTTGGCAATCTATCTGGTTTATAAAGCTCTCATTTTGCTCATAAAAAAGGTATAAAATTTACCATTCAAGCATCGACTGTAACTCTATCATTATCTGATTTATAAATAGTTTTTATTATTCATATTCATGGCACTCAATTTATTACTCATACGACAAGTTTGTCTAAAAAATCATTTGTAGCATCTTTGATATCAAAACTTGCTCATACTCATGTAGATGATCATACTACAAATCATATAGCTTCTAATCTTATTGCATTATATGTCCTATTCCAGTCAACATCTCATGGCAACTGTTTTTTAATTTCTTGTATTTTTTTATTATTTTCCAAAATGCTTTTAATTTCTTTTTCACCATCATTACCTAGATAAGTATCAATAAATTCTTTCTGTGATTTTAATTTTTGTTCTAAATAATCTCATTCTTTACTTGATAAAATTGTAGAAATAGGAATTCAAGAAGCTAATCTTAATCATAATTCATCTCTAAATTTATTTTTAAATCATGTTGGATCTTTTTTAAAAGCTTGTGTTACAGATTTATAAAAAGACTCTAAAATTGCTCTTCTTTGTTTTGGATCTGAAATGTTATTTAAATTTTGTACCTCAGTTATCAATCCAAGTTTTACAAATAAATTTATAAAATCTTTTTTATTATTTACATATAAATCTATTAATTTTTGTCTTAATAATGCTTCTCATACATACCAATTTTCTTTTCATGCTTCAGATTTTCAATCCTGATTAATGTCTGAAATGTCTATAATAAAACTTGTTATATCAATTTCGCCTTCTTGAAATTCAATTTGTTTTTTTAAAGCATCGATAAAATTCTTGATTTCCTTTTCTGTTAAAATTCAAAATCAAGAAGCTTTATATTTAAGATTATCTTCTAAATATTTTTTTGCTTCAGCAGTACCTTTTTGAAGATTTTTTAATATTTCTTTTAGTTCATCAGTATTTTTTCAAGATATAATCTTATTATAAGAATCAATATTTAATTCTCCTGGTTTTTGTATTTCTCAATATTTTTGAGATTGTTTTGTTTCATGTGTTACAGATTGATATATTTGTTCATCTTGTACAGAAGATAATTTATCTACATATATATTTTTATATAATAAATCAAGTTTATTCTTAAAATTATCTTCATTTTTTATATATTTTGTTTTTAATTTATTTAGATTTTCTAATTCTTTTTCTGAAATTGATTCATTATTTGAATATCATTTTCATAACCAATCTTCTTTATTTTCTAATATTATTCATTTATTTCTTCATATTGCCAAAATTGCTTTCTCTAAATTTATTTCACTAAATTCTTTTTCATTTATTCATAAAACTTCATAATAATTTTTTGGTTTTTTTTCAGTACTTTCAACTTTTTCAGGTATTTTTGTAGTTGCTACTGTCTTTGATTCTTGAATATCACTAGAAACTTTTTGTAAAATTCCATCAACAACTTCTTGTATAGAATTTCAATTTAAGTCTTTATTAATTATATTTAATTGTTCTGTAAATTCATATTTTTCCTCAAACATTCATCAAACATTAGAATCTTTTCAATAAAATTCAAGAGCTTTTTGTATATTATCTTGACTTGGATTTTGTTTTCAAAAATAAATAAAAGTATTATTACCCTCATCATCTATTTCTATAAAATAATTATTTTTATTATCTTTTCAAAGATATACATCATGATCACTTTTTCTTTCAAGTCAATCTTGATCTATATATTTTTGAGTTGCCTTTTCTGTAATTTTGATTTTATCAATTTTGTTTTCTACGATTTTTTGTTCCACATCTCTTTTTACTGTACTTAAACTAGTTAATAAATCATCTAATTTTCATGCTTTTTCTTTTGATTTTTTATAAAGCAATCCTGTAAATCATTCATATTCATCTTTTGCTGCTTTTAATTCTTTAATTCTATTATAAAAATATTTTATCTGATCTGGAGATGGATTGATTATTTTTGTCCACTCAGAAATTAAAGTATTTTTATAATTTTCTTTAACTTCATAAGCATTTTCTTTTAATTCAAATAAATTTTCATCAATTTCACTAGTATTTAATTTTTTATTTTTATCTGTATCATACTCTGCAATTAAATCTAATTTTGGAGAAGCATCTTGTGTCATATTTTTAAAATTAACTAATAAATGTAATTAACATAAAACCATTTTACTATATTTTTAAAATTTATGCAAATTTTGACTTTTTTATTTTTACTTTATAATCATTTTATACATAATAAGAATTAATTTTTGGTTTTTTACTTTTTAAAAAATCTTTTAAATTAGACTAGATCTTACTACTGTGAGACTGTTAAATAATTTTATTTAATTATGAAAAAAATTTGCATATTACATGATACTTTTTTATATAGATGAGGCTGAGAGCGTCTTGTATATCTAATGGCCAAAATTTTAAAATCAGATTTGGCTTCTGGATTTTTTGATAAATGAAGCTTTAATTTAAGACAATTAAATGCAGATCAAAAATTAATTGCGATTTCAAATCCTATATTTAAAAAATGATTAAGACATTTATTGTTAAAATTTGCTTTTTTGTTTAAGACAAGTTTTTTAAAAAATTATGATACAGTTATTTTTAGTTGAGATTGTTTGAGTGCTGTAAGAAATTGTAATAAAAAAGCAAAAAAAATTTATTATTGTCATACCCCACCCAGATATTTATTTGATCAAAAAAATGAGTATTTAAAAAAAGTAAAATTTTTTTTAAAACCTATTTATCAAATTTTGATTTTAATTTTTAAATGGGTATATTTTAATGATTTAAAAAAAATAGATTATATTTATGTTAATTCAAAAAATACTAAAAATCGTCTAAAAAAATTTACATGAAAAGATTCTATAATTATTTATCCTCCTACAGATACAGATTTTTTTAAGCCATCACAAATTCGCAAAAATTATTATTTAAGTTTTGCAAGATTATCTAGTATTAAAAGAGTTAATAAAATTATAGAAGTATTTAAAATGTTACCAGACAAAAATTTAAAATTTACATATTGAATCAATGATCCAGAAAAAGATAAAATTTTAAATACTATAAAATGATACAAAAATATAGAAGCAATAAAATCTCCAGATGATAATATTTTACAAAAATTAATTGCAGAATCGATAGCTACTATTTATATTCCAATAGATGAAGATTTTGGCATGGCACCTGTAGAGTCTATGGCATGCTGAGTACCTGTAATCTGAGTAAATGATTGATGACTAAAAGAATCTATTATAGACAAAAAAACATGAATTTTAATTCATAAAAATTGTGATCTAAAAGATTTAAAAAATGCTGTAAATAAATTAGACTTAAAAACAAGTTTAAAAATGAAGGATGACTGTCTTAGACAGTCTAAAAAATTTAGCTTACATGTTTTTGAGGATAAAATTATTAAAAATATACTTAAACTAAATTAATAACCACTCTTACTTAGTATAATATAATCTATTTTAAAAAGAACCAAATTTACTTCCATATAATTATCTTACGATATTCAAAATTAATTTAAACTAAATTTTATTAATTATATTTAATATGAAAAATGATATAAAATGAATTAATCCAGAAGTTATTACTAAAATTTCTCATCAAAATAACGAGCCAGCATGGATGTTAAAATATAGACTGAATGCTTTGGAGATTTTTAATAAATTAAAATTCCCTGCTTGGTGACCAGATTTAAATAAATTAAATTTAAATGAAATTTATTTTTACATAAATTCTAAATTAAAAAATGTAAAATCTTGGGATAATGCATCTTTAAATATTAAAAATATATTTGAAAATTTATGAGTAATAAAGGCAGAAAAAAAAATATTAGCATGATCTCATGTACAATATGACAATAAAAATATATATCATAATTTAAAAGATAGTTTTATTAAAAAATGAATTATATTTGAAGATATGAACTCAGCTTTAAAAAATCATTGAAAATTAATAAAAAAATATTTTGCAAAAATTGTACCAATACAAGATCATAAATTTGCAGCTTTGCATTATGCTTTTTGGAGTGGTGGGACCTTTTTGTATATCCCAAAATGAGTTAAATTAAATGAACCATTACAGGCTTATTTTAGAATGAATCATAAAACATTATGACAATTTGAGCATACTTTGATAATTTTAGAAGAAAATTCTAGTGGTCATTATATAGAATGATGTAGTGCAAAAGAATACTTAAATTCATCTTTACATGCTTGATGTGTAGAAATTTTAGTTTGAAAAAACTCAAAATTAAGATATTCTTCGATAGAAAATTGGAGTAAGAATACATTTAATTTAAATACAAAAAGAGCAATTATAAAAGAATCTTGATTTATAGAATGGGTATGATGAAATATGTGAGCATGAGTTACTATGCTTTATCCTTGTTCTGTATTACTATGAGATAATAGTAAATGTAGTCATTTTTGAATAGCTTTTGCAAACAAAGATCAAATTATAGATGCTTGAGCTAAGATTATTCATATTGGCAAAAATACAAGTTCTAATGTAAGCTCAAAATCTTTATCAAAATCTTGAGGATCTGCAGTGTATAGATGATTATTAGAAATAAAAAAATCTGCAACAAATGCAGTTTCAAAATTAGAATGTGATTGATTAATTTTAGATAAAAAATCATCAAATAATACATTTCCAAAAATTAATGTTCAAAATACAAACTCTACAGTAGCACATGAAACAAAAGTATGAAAAATTAATGAAACAGATTTATTTTATTTACAATCTAGATGAATTAATAAAAAAAATGCTGAAATAATGCTAGTAAATTGATTTATTAGTCCTATTATAAAAACGCTTCCATTAGAATATGCGGCTGAAATGAATACTTTAATTAATATGGAAATTTAATTATACCTAAACTAAATTGGTCGGCTCCACCAGCTGGCGGATAGTCTACTTTAAAGGATTTTAAAATTTATCCTAATATACTCG
>CAYRGR010000033.1:0-8658 GCA_964423755.1 uncultured Candidatus Peribacteria bacterium | reverse complement strand
GATGAGAGTTAGAATTACAGTTTGATGCTATAGCAAGACAATAAAAATATTTTAATTTTTAATTTTAAATTTATGTTTATTGATTTATACAAAAAACAAATAATTGTTTGAATAATGCTTTTGTTTTTAATTATATCCTTTTCTATTTATTTTATAAATAAAGATAGAAATATAGTAGAAAATATAAAAGTGACAGTAAATACTTGAAGTGTTACTTTTAATGATAGTGATATAACTTGACTTAATAATTATGATTATTATCAAGTTTATATGTATCCAAATAAATATAATGTAATCTGTAACTCAAAGACAGATTGAATATGTGATAAAATTTTATCTAAAAAAAATTTAATAGGCTCTTATGTACTTGCATATTTTTGAAAAGATTTAAAAAAATGAGAAATTTGAGAAGTTGATTTAAAAACATATTTTACAGATGAACAATCTAATAAAAATATGTTAAAGGAAATTTTTATAAATCTTTATACTCCAACTCAAAACACACAAAAAACATGATATGAAAAATATTTTGATTTTAAAAAACAAAATATGCAAGAAGGGGAGGAAGTGATTTTGAATGATATGGAAAAAATGTGTGTAGAAAATATTATAAATTCTATACCAGCCTGAAGTTATGATATGGAAAATGAAATAAAAAATAGAGTATCAAATGATTGTAAAATGTTTTGAAATATGACACCTATAGATATGGCATTTTGATGAATAAAACAAGATGATAATCAAGAAGTAGAATTTGGTATAGATATAAGTGAAGTAAGGCTTTGATATAAATTTTTTATTAAAAAAGGTTTAGATTTTGAAGAGCTAAAAAATGACACTAAAATAATACCAAAAAATATAAAAATTTTGGATAATATAAAATTAAATGAATTAATTGTAAGATAAAAATTTATTTTACTAAAAATAAAAATTTATGGAAACAAAAACAAAAATAAAAATCTTTTTATCATACATATTATTGTTTTGTGTTTTTATAACACAATTACAAGCAGCAGTATTTATACCAAATGTTGCTGATTTTAAAAGTAGTGCATTTAATAATGATCTACCTATGTCTACTTGAAATAAAGCAAGAGTTCAAATTATAAAAGAAATGATTTTTAGTGGTACGACTCAAATATCAGATTCTGTATATAATATAGCAGATTTTTCTAGTTTTTCATTCAATAATTGATTACCAGTAAATACTTGAAAAAAAGCAAAAGTAGTAATTGGTAAAACACAAGTATCGTCTTGACAAACTTTTACAAGTGATACTCATTTCAATATAGCAGATTTTACAAGTTCTTCATTCAACAATTGATTACCAGTAAATACTTGAAAAAAAGCAAAAGTAGTAGTTGATAATGATTTATTATTTACAGCAAGTTGATTTTTTATATATTGAGATAATCATTATAATATAGCAGATTTTACAAGTTCTTCATTCAACAATTGATTACCGGTAAATACTTGAAAAAAAGCAAAAGTAGTAATTGCAAAAGTTATATGGGAAGACTGAAAATTGACAGTAGAAAAGGATACAAATTATAATATTGCATCATTTCAAACTGATTCATTCAATAATTGATTACCAGTAAGCACTTGAAAGAAAGCAAAAGTTAATTTTGAAAAACAAGAAATTTTTTATGAAGATCAAAATGTTTCAACAACTTGAACTCCACAAGAAATTATTTATACAAATATAAATATAAATCCTATAGCAGAATGATTCTCAAAAGACTATACAAATAGTTTAAGCTATATTTTTCAGGCTATGTATAAAAATAATAAAAATATTAATTTATTAGATATATCTTCAAATATTTACAATAATAGATGATCAAGTTGAACTGTAGTAATATGAGATAAAGGACTTTTACAACAAAAAATAACTCATACTCCAGATGGTAAAAAATTGTCTTATACAGATAATAATAATTTTATAATTACAGATGGCGAAATATATAAAACAGAAACTGCAATATTACAAGTTCATTTGACATGAGCTATAGTTGCACCACCTATGCTTACATATCCTTATCCAGAAATGTTTGGTACATGAATAGATGCAGAACAAAAATATGTATTAAAAACAAATTATCCTATAATAAAAGGTATGGCATATCCAAATAGTATAATGGAAGTAACTATATGAAGTGAAATTTATTATGTAAAAGTAGACAATAATTGACTTTTTGAATTTAAGCCATCTAAAAAAATAGATGATTGAAATACACAAATAAAATTTCAATATACTATGTTGGAATGAGAAAATAAACTTAGTATAAATGCAAATAAAAAACTTTTTAATCCAAAAATTTATGATATAGAAATAAATTCTTCTAAAATACTGGATTTCCCATATATCACAAGTATATATAATGATGATTATTTATATACAGATATATTTTATATGGAATGATTTGCAAATCCTTGAGTTTTAAATTATAAATTAACAACATTAACTTGATGATTTTTGACGCAATGAGAAACTATTGTAAATAATGAAAATAAACATTTTAGTTTTATGCTTTGAGATAAATGAAAAAAATTAAATCCTTGAAATGATTATATAATAGAAGTATGGCAATTGTGATGATTGGTAGAAAGAAAATCATTTAAGATTTTATGAGCACAAGAACAATCTATCTGAATATTAAATATAAAAGATCATCATATATTACCTACCACAAAGCCTACATTTGTATGATATAGTAAAGAAAATATTTTAAATAATGATACAGTAAGAGTTTATGCTTGTGATATAACTTGAAATGCTTGATCAATTATCCCTTGTACAGAAGGAAATAGAAAATTTTTATGAACAACAAATGCTTGAGTAAACTGATTGTTTCAATTTACGCCATTACAAGCATTAGAAAATAATAAATATTATGAATTTGAATTTATAAATACTCGTGACATGAGTAAATATAAAAAAATAGTTATAAAAACAGAAGCTACAAACGATGATTTATTATCAAGTAGTCAAGTAACATCTCTTTATAGTTGATTAAATATAAACAGTGATAAAATAAATATTTCTTGATTTACTTTAAGTTGAGCTACGATTGTAGTTTGATCTGTACAAGTTATAGCTACAAATAATGGTAGATTTGAATTTGAAGTTGATTTTGATCCTAATTTAGAAGTTAGATTTATAAAATGAAGTAATGAATATAATATAAAATATAAATTAGAAAAATCAGAAAATAATATAAATAATATAAGTTCAAGTTATTATGAATATTTTGATAGAGCCAAATTTAATATTATTGATATTGAAAAATAAAATAAATTGAAATAAATTAAAAAAGATCTCAATAAGCTTAAATTATATTATCCACTATTAATTTTGATATATTTAAATTAAAACTTATCAATGTTCGTGCTGAGGAATACTATATAATCTACTTTAAAGATTTAAAAAAATTAAAACTAAATTTGCTTTATTGTAGATAAGTATAAAATTTATTTAGTTTTAATATACTTAATAATAATTGATTTTTGGTTTTTTTCTTTTAAAAAACATTCTAAATTAGATTAAGTTTCACTACTGTGAGACCGTCAAACAATTTTTTTAAGGTATATTATAAAAAACTTTTACAAAAACTAGTTAAAAATAATTTATAATGTCATTTTTATGGATAAAATAAAGAATAAAAAAAGTTGATTTACTCTTGTAGAATTAATTATATGAGTTACTATTTTTTCTATATTTATAATGATTTGAACAGCGTGATTTGCAAATTCTTTATCAAGTTTACAATATATTAAAATATACTGAGAAGAACAAGAATCAATGCTTTATGATGATTATATGATGGATCAAATTTTAAAAGATCCACTTGAAATAATTAAGTTTGATTGATTAAGTGGTACATGATTTTTATTTAAACTTGATAGAACTTTGCATAATCATTCTTACGCTACTTTGGATTTAAATAAGATTTCAGAAGATGCTTATAGTATAGGTATAAAAAAAATAATACCTTTAAATGATATTACCTCTAATTGATGAACGATAGTTTTTACGGCACCATGAGAAAATGATATAAAAAAAATAACTGATTGAGTTAGTATATTAACAAATACAGGAATTTTAAATAATCCAGTATGACTTTTGTATAATTCTAGTGAATTATATATAGCAGATACTTGAAATTCATGTATTAGAAAATTTTCAGATATAAATAATTGTTTTATATGACAATTATATCAAGCCTGAACAGATAGTCAAAGTCTAGTTTCTCCTACTTATATTGCTCTTACTTGATCTATAATGTATATATCTGATACTTATAATAATAAGATAAGAAAAGTAGATTTATCAAATACTTGAAATATAATGGATACTTTTTGAGATGGCAGTTTTTGATATAATATTTCTTGAGTTTTTACTGGTATTACGTTATCTTTACCTACTTGAATTGCTATTTATGGGAATGATTTATATGTATCTGATACCTGAAATAATAGAATATTAAAATTAAATTTAAATTCTTGAAGTTGACAAGTATTGATTTGAACTTGAGAAGATAAAACAATTTTTGTATCATCTTGAAGTCTGACTCCAGATATGATACCTATAAGTCATCCAACAAATATAAAAATTTTTTGAAATAGATTATATTTTACAGAAAGTATTAATTGAGTTATAAAAAGTATATCTTTAGATCAGCCATATAAAGTATTTAATGAATTTTGATCTATGTCAAATATAGCATATTTTGGAGATTTTGAAGATGATTTATCTCATCTTTGATCTTTTAGTACAACAATAGGCCCAAATCCTTTTTCTTCTTGAGTAATAGTTTCAACAGATGAATATATATCATATTCTTGAAATAATTCATTAAAACTTATATGAGATAATAATAATAATTGAACTTTTGTGTATGGTTTTTCTTGAATTACTTTATCTCCACATCAAAATATAGAAGTATCTTTTTATTTAAAAAGTCTTGATTTAATTAATGATTATAATATTAGCTATTGATTTACTCATAATAATAATTATATAGATACAGATAATTATAATACATGAATTATTAATAATGAATGGAATAAATATTTTATTATTTCTAATAATAGTAGCAATATTATAGATTGATTTAAATTTGAGATAAATTCATGATCTGGTTTATTAGATAAAGAATTTTTACTTGATAGTTTTGAAATAAATTTAAATTATATAAATTTGATTTGAAATACATTAAATAAATTTGAAAATAATTTTGATTATATAGGATCTATATATATAGATTGAACAAATGATTATATTTCAAGTTTGTTTAATTGAAAAAATTATAAATTTAATATAAATAATTTAGTTTTTAATGAAATATCTAATTATAATTATAAATGAATAAAAAATACTTGAAATAAATATTTTTTTGATGATTATAAATGACAAACAAAGTTATTAAATATAGATTATAAAGATATTTTTTATATTAAAGATAATCATAATAAAATTTTTTGATTAAAAATAGAGTTCTTGACTTATAATTCATTTTTTTCGGAAAAATATATTTCAATAAAAAAATAATATGAAAACAAATTTTAAATGAAATGCTATAATTTTTTCAATTATAATAACAACTATTATAGGATGACTTGTATGATCTGTTACTTTATATACTTATTCTATTTATTATAGAATAATTGACTTACAGTCTCAAGTTTATCTTGCTTTGGAATGAGAAGTTATAAAAAATAAACAAATAATAGATTATTTAACTGATCCTATTAATTTTTCAAAATCAACAGATTTGTTTATTGATAAAATAAAAGAAAATAAGATTACTAGATGTAAAGAATATATTGAAGATAAAATTATTCCTTGAGTGATTAATTCATATTTTTTGATTGATACAGATATTGAATCTAAAAGATATATAAATAAAATAAAAAAAATGAATATTTATTATAAAAAACAAGGTGAATATAGTTTTTCTTGAGATTTAAAAATTAATTTTGTAAGATATAATAAAATAAATACATCTAGTTTTTTATGATGAGTTTTATTATTACCAATACATAATTGTGAAATAAATACAAATACAAAATTTGATTTTGACTGTAAATTTGAATTAACTGATTTTTCTGATTTTATGAGAGGAAATATATATAATTATTTATTCTTTTTATCGAGTAATACTTGAATAAGTTATGCTTTAGAAGCTCGTGATATCGATAATAATGTTATTAAAATACCATCTAGATATTTAGAACAAGATTTAAGTTTATATTCTAAATTATGAAAAATAAACAGACAAATTACGTCAAAAGTTGATTTATATGATAAATTTAATTTAAATATAAATAAAAGTTTATATAAAATTTATTAAATATGATAAATAATAAGAAGTGATTTACTATTATTGAGTTAATAATAGTTATTAGTATAATTGCGATTTTATCTACTATATGAGTTATAAGTACTTCGATGATTTGAGATTCAAATTTACAAAATAAAATAAATGAAAGTATAACTTTTGTATCTGATTTAAAATGGTTACTTATACAAAATCCTAATAGTGAGATTTATTTATATTTATCAAAAGATGATAATAATAATTTAAATAAATATATTTTTTGATATAACAAAAAATATAATTGTGAGCATATAACAGATATAGATAAATTATTTTTTGAAAATTATAGATTAGATGATAATAATAATGCTTATTTTACAGGTACAGTATTGTCTTGAAGTTTAACATTAAATATCATGGAATCAATTAGTAAATATCAAAATATAGAATCTTCTGAAATAAATAAATTACATAATGTATCTACTTGAAATATGTTTTTATATAAATTATATTGAACTTGAGAAGTTGTTACAGATTGAGAAACTTATACAAATCCAATTAATTGTTGAGATATATATGTATATTTTTTAGATAATAGTATAAAAGATAAGTATTATATAAATTCTTTATTATTAAAAATAAATGATATATCTTCTTTAAAGGATAATTTAATTTTAAAATATAATTCAAATAATTTAAAATGAGAACTTTATTTTTGAAGCACAAAAAAAAATAGATATCTTTACGATGAGATAATTATAAGTGTTTGAGATACTGTAAATGATATTTTTTATGAATGAATTATTAAATAAATAATTAGATAGTTTTTAAAATTAATTTAAAATTCTTTTTTCATTTTCTAAGAATTATTGCTCAAGAGATAAAATCATTTTCTGTAATTTCCTTTAATCAATCAGTAACTTTTGTTTCATTTAAAAAGATTCAACCTCAATCTATAAGTTTTTTACCATCTCATCTAGATGTTGCAAGTCAGGTATTTACTAATGCATCCAAAATCTGTATATTTCAAGAAAATTGACTACTTCAAGTTTCTTTAGCAAGAGCTTCTAAATCTTCTTTTTTTAAAGTTTTTAAAATTTCTAATTTATCTTTTTCTCAAAAAAGCATATCGGAAATTATTTCAACTTGTGTAACTGCTTTTTTACCAAAAATTATTTCAACAACAGCTTTACCAAGAGCTATTTGTCATATACGTAATTCTGGATTTTTATTTTGTTTTTCCATTATATCTGAAATTTCTTCTAAATTTAATAAAGTAAGTATTTTCAAATATCTTTCTACATCTGTATCAGCAACATTCATAAAAAATTGATATACAAAATATGGTGTATTTTTATTTGGATCAAGCCAGATAGCATTTCATGCAGATTTACCAAATTTTTTACCATTTGCATCAGTGACTATAGGTATAGTAATAACATATCATTCTTTATCCTCTATTTTTCTTATTAATTCTACTCATGTCACTGCATTTCACCACTGATCTCAACCTGCTAATTGAAGACAAATTCATTTTTCTCTAAATAATTTTACAAAATCATATCATTGTAAAAGCATGTAAGAAAATTCTGTATAAGAAATAGATTTATCTGGATCTTCTATCCTTCTTGCTACAGTTTCTTTTTTTATCATATTGTTTACTGTAATATATTTACCCACATCTCTAAAAAAATCAAGTACAGTCATATTTTTATAAAAATCATAATTATTTACCATTTCGAAATCAAAATTAATATCGTAATTTGCTTTTAAATTGTCTAAAAATCATTTTAATTGATTAAAAATCGAGTTTTCGTTATGACGCAAAATTTCTTCTGTTAAAAAATTTCTTTCTGCATCTCTTCATCCAGGATCTCATATCATACCAGTAGCACCTCATACAAGAAAAAAACATTTATTACCATATTTCATAAGATTTACAGCTGCCATTATTGCGCACATATTACCTAATTGAAGAGAATCTGCTGATGGGTCAAATCATATATAAAAACTTTGTCATCATTTTGTATATATATCAAAAACTTCTTCATTTGTAAATTGATTCAGAAGTCATCTTGCTTCTAGCTCTTGTTTTAGATTCATATTAATGATTTAATAATAAAATTATACCTTAAAAAAATTGTTTGACTGTTTCATAGTAGTAAAACTTAGTCTAATATAAAAGTTTTCTAAAAAGAAAAAAAAACCGAAAACTAATTTTTATTAAGTATAATAGCATTATATTGATTTTTTCTTTTTATCAAAATTTTTTAAAATGCAAAAATTTGTGTAATAAATTATTTTATAGTATAATGATTAAAATTTATTTTTAATT
>CAYRGR010000032.1:0-8713 GCA_964423755.1 uncultured Candidatus Peribacteria bacterium | reverse complement strand
TTGTCAAAGAATTATTATTTAATTTTAGCATTCTTGTTAATGCGTCATTTATACTTAGAGTTGCCATTTTATCCTATTTTTAAAATTTAAAAAATATCACAATAAAAAATATCATTACCAGCATAGTAAAATTCGAGAACACCAGAATTTTTAAATTTGGTTAAATCAGCATTTTCTACTATTTTAATAACATCATATTTTGTTCTATCAAGTTTATTTCTTGTCTGAATTACAATACCACAATTTGTCAAATCTTCAATATTATCAGCAATATTAGGTGCTGAAAATCTAAAACATTGTCCAGTCTGCCATTGTGTATTATCAATTTCAATAAAAATATTTAAGAAATATTTTGTTAGATTTCCATTTCTTAAAATTTCTGGAATAATAATATCAGAGAGATTTGTAATTGGTGTCGGACTAAGATTTAAACCACCTGATGTATTATTCAAAGTGGATAATATTGGAGTTGATATTGCAGCTGGTCTCGAAGAAAAATATTCTCCGTTATATCTTAAATAATTATTACCTGATTTTAATTGATAAAAATATTTTTTTCCATTAAAATATTCACTACTCAATCCATTATTATAAACCGTGGTAGAACCGAGTAAATCACTATATTTAAATTCGTTTACTCCATTAAAATTGAATGTTGTTGCATTAGAATTAATTGTAAGTATATTTCCATTTCTTACAAAATTAATATTTTTACCTGCTAATAATGTTCCATTATCAAGAAGTGATGTTGCTGTTATCTGTCCACTTATTAAAGTATCTATTTTAATTTGCAATTCTGTTAAATAATCTCTAATTGATGTTAAATCATCTTCAGTTAAATTTCCTGAGGAATCAACTGTCGACATTTTTGCTGTTAGTGTTTCTAATGAAGATAATCTTGAATTAATTATATCAATTTGTGCTTGTAATTGTGATTGTAGTGCTTCTGATGGAATTATTTTTAAACGTTCTTCCATAGATAACATAGACAATTGGACACTTGCTAAATATTCTGATAGTTCTGTCATTTGTGTCAAAGCATCATGAAATAAATTCATAGCAATTGTATTGTCTTCACTTACAACAGGTATTCTTGTTAATGTAACTTCTGAAGTATTTGTATCAACCTTAAGATTTATTTTAAAAGCATATTCATTTCCAGAATTGTCTGTTTCTTCATTTGCTTTTTGTTTATAAAATCTTTTTATTCCAGATTCATTATTTGTTGGGTCAATAGAAACAACATTATCAATAAATAATATACCAAATAAATTAGTTGCTAAAACATCATCAGTATAAGAATTTGTTTCTGTATCAAAATCTGATTTATACAAATCATAATAAAGAAGTATAGCATTAAATTGGTAATCATTTGATTTTGGATGGGTGCCAAGTCTTTGTATGGTTGTAGAATTTTCAGTATTCCAATTATAATCAGTTTGAAAATAATTATTTGAATTATAATCATTAACATTCCAATCAATCGTAACACCATCTAAACGACTTCTCATATAAGCGAAATCATCTTGAAAACCACCATCTTGTGTATTTTCTACAATTGCTAAATAATCATTGGTAACATCAGAAAAAATAGACCTTTCACAATAATATGAATGGTCATTCATATTTGCAATATTACCATACCACCAAGTATTAATATTCCAATTTTCCATTATGTTTGACTTCGTGTCATTTACAGACACTCCAGAAATATTTTCAGAAATTGAATATAATCTTTTTCCAGTATCGTTAGGTTCACCTGAAGATTGTATAATTGAAGGACAATCAAATTGTGCTAACATACTCAAACCATCTTGATGAGTGTTATTTATAGAACGTCCAGTGATATAATTTAAATCGTCGGAATCATTAGGATTTTCAAAAATCATTCCTGGATTATAATTATTGTCGGATATACTATTAAATAAAACCAATGGAGTATTCCCACAATCAGAAGGAATATCAATAACTATTTCAGTGGTAGTGGATCCATTTCCTATTTGATTTCCAGCGTAAGATATTTCACCAATATATTGTACAACCCTTTTATAATCTATATTATTATCAATAGCCTCTTGGTCATTTACAAATTCTTCACAGAATAATGATTTATTTTCTTCTGTATCGACTTGATTCTTAAAACGTATTCCACCAAATTCCTTTAACCATTTAAAAAATATTCTTTCCGAAACAGTTTGAGGTAATTCCGAATCATAAGAATCTTGGCTTAATATAGTACTTTCAAGATTTAAACAATAATTTTGAAAATTTTCCATAAATATCTTATTACAATCAGAAATCTGATTGGTACCCATACCAAGTCTTGGAAATGCTTGAAATTTAAGCATATTATCTTTTTTGATAGGACGATTTTCATAAGATATATTTGGTATATTCAAAAGTGCAAATTTAGAAAATCTGAATAATCTATCGGTATTCAGATTAGAAAATGTTAATGTTAAATCCTCTGCTGCACTTGGAAATGTATAAAACCCTCCTCCAGAAATCGGAATACTTCTGACTAATGGTGTAGGTATTTTTCCGTAAATATTTTTTTTGCTCATTTATTATCTTCATTTAAAATTATAAAAGGAACCAAGAATCTGTGTCAAGTGAAATTAATTTCACAACTGTATTATTCAAAATTTGTATATTCTGTGAGATGTTGCTTATATTTTCATTTAAAACTTTAAAATTTAAAATATCTTCATCTCTATTAAAAATAATAGTAGTTTGAAGACCAATTACACTTGGTTTCATAAGTTTAATAGCAACAGGATATGTATTCGTATAATTTGAAAGATTTATAAGAATAATATTTTCATTTATTGTTAATGGATAATAAGCATTATTTACACCAGCCATCAAATTAATTTCTGCTGTGTTTGTAAAGATATTATGACGATTAATATTTTCTGTTATGAATGCAGCGAATGGTCCCATTGTTAAATTACCATGAGATTTTAAAGTAACAGAATCACGGACACCAGCATCACCAAATTCACATCTACCATGAACTACTTGAAAACTATCTGGATTGGTATCTGCTGTATCATAGCCTTCTAACATAAATTTTTTGACAACTGTCAAATCTTTTCTAACAGATAAAGTATCAGTTTCAATGGTAGAATTTGTCGAATTTAAATTTACATTTCCGGATGCTGTTGTAGTATCTTCAAGTGTTATATTTTTTAAACCTACCAGACTACTATCTGCTGAATTGACAATCTCACCTAATGAATTTAATTCATTTTCTACAAGTTTAAAATTCTTATTCCAGGTTGCTCTTCCTGAATTTATATCGGAATAATTAGGAACTTCTTCTAAAATTATTGACATTTTTTAATTTCCTTCTTTTAAGTTTTTAAAATTTATATGTTAAGTTATATAAAAAATTATTTTTTTATGTTTCAATAATTATTGTGATTCCGTATTTTTTAGCACATTCATATTCGATTTTGCAACCTCTTGAATTTTCCCAACCTTTGGAAAAATATGCAAATTGACATTTTGATAGAACTTCAATAGATTTTGATAGAAATAACAAAGGAACATTTACAAAAATATTTAAATCTTCAGATTGCATCTCTTCGTAAGAATCTAAATATGTTTCCGGAATTATAAAATTTTCATTTAATTCTTTTATTTTTTTGACCATCTCTTTTCTTCTATCTAATATCTCATCTTTACTCAAATTAGCCATCGGTTGACTTATAAAAATTTTTGTATTTGCTCTCATATTTTTTTAAAATTATTTTAATAATTCAAACCAATTTTCTTTTTTAATTTCTGTTATTCTACCTGATTTTTTATTTTTTAGATTTACATGAACAGAATATGAACCTGAATCTTTAACAAATAAATTTAGATATTCTAAATTTGATTCCATTAATAAATTATCATTATTGTAAATAAACCAATTTAAATCATAATCATTTTTGTATTTGTCAAAATTACCCAATTTAAAAAATAAGAATGTTGGAGAATGAAGTATAAACGATTCTTTTTTACAAAGTAAATTATCAAAATTTGTTTTACCTATATTAAAAACCGAATGCATTCTATTTTCAATAGTATCATCAGTGTCTTCGTTTTCTAAATATGCAATTTGTTTATAATCTGACATTTTAGGATTTTCAATATTAGGAAATTCTTCAATTTGATTCATTAAATATGTAAATTCTGGTATCGTATTTGATTTGTCTAAATCTATAACTTTTGAATCCAATTTGAATGTTTGATATGGTATATTTCCGTAACTCATACAAACAATCGAATCACCTTTTCTACTTGCATAAAAATATTTTAAAGGACCTTGATTGCAATTATTAATATAATTTATAATTTGATTTATTATATTATTTATTCTTAATTCTTTTTGTTCTGTAGTTTCTATTATTGAATAATTTACTAAATTATTCTCTTTATATTCATTCAAAACAATAACATCAGATTCATCATCTGATTTTGAATTTGGCATAGAAATATAAAAATCACTATTATCATCAATATAAAAAAATTCAGGTGATATTTCTAATTTATATTCATAATCATCAATTTTTAAAATTGGAAAATAATCAGGATTTACAACATTGTTCACACCTATATTTTCAAATCCTGACATTGTAAATTCAATATCATAAGGGGAATTAAAATTTAAAAGATTATAATTATAATCTTTAAGATCTTCAAAAGTAACTTTTAATTTTCCTAATTGTTCAAATTGTAAACCTTCAAATTTTGTTTGATATTTTCCTTTAATTAAATCAAATGATGACCAAGTCAATTTCATATAAGGGTCCAGATAAAAATCAAGACCGTTGGATGAAAAGTTAGAACCTTTTGAATCGATTATTTGTTTTTTTAATTCATCTGTTAAAGGTATATCAAAAATTTTGGTTGGTACAGTTCCAGTTGCAACAAACAAACCATATTGTTTATTTAAACATTTTTTAAGAATTTTTAAATCGTTTCTTGAATTATTATCAATTGTGATATAATTATGTAAATCATCTTTTTCAATGTTTTTTATTCTAAAACTTGCAATATTATATCTCATTTCCAATCTACTCCAATTGGAAAAATTATAAGTTGCTTCTGGGTCTAAATTAATACTTTTAGAAGAATTATCTTTAAAATCTAAATCTTCGTTAATATTTATTATATTTAAAATTATAGAATTATTATCATAATCACGATATAACCCATCTACTTTATAATCTTTTTTCTTTTGACCAAATTGGTTATCTGTTATCGAATAATCAAATAATGTTATGATAGAATCTTCTTGAAAAATTGTAAGAGCATTATCATATTCTTGCAAATCAGATGATGGTATTGTTATTCTGTTACCTTCTATTGAAAAATTTGTTATTGATAATATATTATAACATAATATTTTATCTTTAGGTTTAATATTATCAAATATTAAATTTCTGGATACTTGTATTTTTCCAGATGATAAACCTTCAACCGGAATATCCTCATAAAATAAATGATTTGCTGGTATATCTCTATAAAGATAAAGTGATTCCCAGTTATTTGAATATTTTACAAAATCATCATAAAAAATATTAGAGTTTTGAACTGTAATTTTTCCATCTTCAAAATCAATTGAACTCTCTTTTTTATAATTTAAATAATATTCACAATCAAGATAATTATAAAAGTTTATATCATTAAATGTTAAAAATTCACAATCATCAAAATTTGTTGATATGTTTGAAACATAAGCAAATAACCAATCACCTTTTATTTCGTCAAATTTTGCAGAATCATTAAATTTTTCTATTTTTCTTTCGATATATCTACCAAAAGTAAAAGGTTTAACATCTTTTATAGGTAAATAAAAATCAACAAATTCTTTTCTATTTACAATTTTTGGAAAATTAAGGTCATCGTGTATTGAACAATTAACATCATATTTTCCTTCTATTGTGGGAAAAAATAGTATGTTTCCAATATCAGACCATTTACCATTTTTAAAATAAAAAATGGAATTATCTTTATTACTTATTCTCCATTCTGTATATCTTTCATTATGCATACGAAAATCTTCAAATGTCCATTTGATATAAGTTGCATTCTGTGTAAGATTATCATCTGTATTTTTTTCATAATTATTAAAAATACCATCAATTGTATTGTCATTATTTGGATAGTTTTCTGGTCTGTTTGTTTCTAAAGATAATAAACCTATAGGAACACCTTTCAAAGATTCAAATGTTATTTGATTTGGTACAGAAATTAATTTGTAAATTTTACAAAAATCATCATTTTCGATATTAGAATATTTTGAAATTTCTTTTATTAATATTTGTTCATCTCCGAATATTCTATCAACATCATCTTTAATTTGATTAAAGATAGTTTCTAAATAAACATCATCAGAATCATCATAATCACCATTTCTAAAATTTTCAATATTAACATTTTCATACAAAGATAATGAATCGTTTAAATACGGTGTTATATTTTTTCCTTTTAATTCAGGAAAATAATTAGATGATTCATTTTTATAAAATGCATACCTTTCAATTAATTTTTTAATTTTGATAGGTTTTGAAATTTCTTCTAAATTAAGTGTATATTCTGGAGATTTTAAAAGATTTAAAATTGGAATTATATCAATCCAATTTGTTAATTTTACTTTCGTAAAATAAATTCCTTCTAAGGTAATATTTATTATTCTGGCATTATGTGGTAAAAAATATTTGTATAAAACCTTTTTAAGTCCAAATAATTTTACGCATAACTCATATGGGTCAAAATCATTTTTATTTTTTAAAATAGGTAGATTATCATCTCCATATTCACCAGTAAATTCATTATAAGAATATACAATTCCTAATCTTGTGGTTTTTTTCCATGTATCACTATCAATTAAATCTTTTGAATATTTCTGTTTAGAAAAATCATCATCTTCATTATTTGTTTCAAATCTCTCTGGAACTTCAATGTATCTATAATCAATCGTTTTATTTGTATAATCCCAAGTCTTTATATTATACCAGTATTCACGTATTTTTAAATCTTGGTAACCTAACCATTTTAAACCATTTCTAAAACATTTATCCGAACCTAAAAATGGAAATATATCATCCCCAGCAAGTAATAATTCTTTACGTTTTTCGTTTACAAAAATATAATCAAAAAGGTCTTCATTTAAATCATAGTCTTTCATTACATAAAAATCACTTGCATCAATATTTCTACCAAAGTTTTCAAGAAGTTTTGAAAATCTTTCATCTTCACCGATTATTTCACATTCAATATTGATATTAGCAAGTTTTATTTTTACATTATCAATTGTATTAAAAAAGAATAATTCTAATGTTCTTTTATAGACACCTTCAACATTAGAATTAACACAAATATTAATTTCAAATGGCTTTTGATTTATATTATCATTACTTATAACTCTTCTATCAGGGTGTAATAAATCCCACAAAAAAATATCTTCATTGCCAGAATCACATTGATATTCATTAGCATAGTAATTAAATGATTCTTCGGTATTGTTTAAATATCTTATTACAGGTGCAAAATTTTTCTCATTTGAAATTTTTTCAAATCTATTTTGTATATCTACGACTTCTTCACCTATAGTAAACAATTTGATTTTAATATCATCTTGTTTTGTATTTGAATCTTTCCAATCACAAAAGAATGGAAATTGTGTATTTTCAGTATAGTTAAATCTTGGAGTGACTAAAAGTTCTTCAAAATTTAAAATATCAAATCTATATTTTTCAAATTTATTCCAAGTTAAATTTAAAACTTCTTCACCTATTAAAGTAAGTGAATAATGTCTGACATTAAATTCATCTGTTTCTATATTAAAATAATTTTCTTTTTCATTACCTTCTCTTAATGATGAAAAATATCCTAAATAATCTACGATATTTTCTTCTCTTAAAAAATCTTCATTAAATGATTCAGAAAACATTTCCAACATTTTATCATTTAATTCATCATCAGTACAAGTTTCAGCATCGCTTAGATTTGTTAAATTATTAACACAATCAAGAAAATCATGAAGTAATAAATTATTTGTTAATAAATCATTTCCAATTACTTGTGAATTTGTTTTTTTGAAAAAATCAAATTTATCCAAAAGAACCTTTTGAAAAATATAAAGATGTTCTGTTTCAAACAAATTTACAGAAACCGGAGGTATTTGAATATTAATATCTAAACAGCCATCATCAGAATATTGTTCTAATGATGTTAAATCAAATCCGTTTTTATCAAATATTTTATATGGTACTGGCATGTTTTAAAATGTTTTTTTTAATTAAAATTAGTGTCTCTTCTATCTAACATATAATTATAAGTTCTTTTTATCGATTTCACATAATCGACCATAAAAATAAAGAGACCATCTATTTTATTCAGCATCTTTGTTCTTTTTGAATCTAAATAAAATATATTTGATAGACATCTTTTTAAAATACCATATAAATGATAATTATATCCAAGATGTAAAAAATTATCTTTTATATGTTTTATGTAATAATTAGATGGTAAAAATTGATTTTGAATAGAATTGCTTTCCTCTTTTAAAAATGTTTCACTTAGATTTTTATCATCATAATAATATGGGTCATCTGTTGAAATATTTTCTAAATTAGAGTTAGACCTTATGATTTTATTCACCTCATATTCTGATAAATAATTATTACCTAAAAATTTAGTATTATTGTTCATATTT
>CAYRGR010000031.1:0-8810 GCA_964423755.1 uncultured Candidatus Peribacteria bacterium | reverse complement strand
GGTTTTAATATTAAAGTATAATCTGAATTAGATATTAATTGATTTATAGGAATTACTACTAATGAATTATCAAGATAATTATATCTTAAATCTATATTTTGTTTTGCTCATCATGTAGCAAATAAACTTATATTATTATTGTTTATAGTAGAAGAATCTATAGGAGAAGAAAATCAAATTTCTATTCTAGATAGATCAGGATTATTATAATCCCACATAATATTTAAAGGTATTTCGGAAGCTGAAATATCTCATACATTAAATTCTATAATATAATCTTTATCATAAAACAAATTTTGTCATTTTATAGATTTAATATCATTTTTTAGTGTTAGTCTATATTTAAATAATTTAGATGGTTCCAAAATTGAATTTGGTTGAATATATAAAATTTTTGGATTTAAACTATTATTAAAATAACCAGTCCAGCTAAGTGAAGAAACAACTTCTCAAGAATTATTTAATTTATTTAAAATAATATTATTTGCATTAATTGTACTAGTATTAATTACATCATTGAAAATAATTCTAAATTTAGCATCTTTTGGCACATCCAAAGCTCAGTAAAAAGGATCTGTTTTTTCTATTTGAAAAAATGTAGATCATGCACCTATTTCTGAATAATTTGGTTGTGTATTAAAATTAATTTTATGCCCATTTCATTCAATTGGAGGAACATTTCATACAAGTCAAAGTTGTTTTTCACTTATAATCTTATTAGATAATTCTAAATAATAATGTTTTCAATAATTTAATGCTAAATTTGTAGTAAAAGTTAATTTAAAATATTGTCATTCTGATCAAGTATAACTAACGCTTCAAGGAACATTATTTCACTGATCATCTTTTAATTTTACATTTGTAGAATTAATAGTATCAGATTCTATTGATTGATCAAAATATGCTTCTATTGTAAATCATGTTCAATTATAGTCTTGTATAGGGACATCATTAGCTCAATCAAAAGGAAATGATTGTGTTATTACTGGAGGAACTATAACATTATCATAATTATTACCATCAAAAAAACTAAATGGAATATTTATATATTCATCTATATTTTTTCATCAATCAAAAGAAAATCATTCAAAATTTCTAAATTGATAAGAATTATCTAATTCTACTCAACTCAAAGAAACAATTAAAGAATTTCATGTAAATGAAAGATTTGTAATTTCTGGTACTAAAGATGATGTTCAATATATTTTTTCTATAACCAAATTTCATGTATTTAAAATTTTTGTATTAAAATTAATTTTGATTGTTTTATTATCAAAATTTGGAAATATTCAATTCCATTGAACAGAATTTCATAAATTTTTATCAATAAATAATGCATCGAATAATTTATATTCTATTCAATTAATAATCATTTTTATATCTCTATTTCATAAGGAAGCCTCTGATTCAACATTTACATAAAATTTTATTTGATTTAAATCATTCGGATCTTTCATTATATTTCAGCTCAAACTTAATCATGGTCATAAAATAATTCAACTAAAAGATCAGTCAAATATATTATTACTTCAATAAATATAAATAAGATTATTATTTGTACCTCTAGAAATATTATATGGACTTACATAATCTAATCTTTTTACAGATGGATCAAATCAGATAAAATTTTGAACTAAAGTTCATGTGGTATAAATATTATTAAAAGTTTTTACTCAAGAAAGCGTAAGAATATAATTAGTGCCACTAATTTGTTCTGATGTATTAATAAATAATTTTGTATTTGTATCATAATCTGTATTACTTGAATATGTATTTAATTCATTTATATTCACAGAAAAAGACTCATCTTGCTCAATATTAATTGGTTTATTAAATTCTACTACTAATCTTGTAGAATCTTTTATATATACTCATGAAATAGACGCTGGTAAATTATCATTTATATTTTTAATAATTGTATCTCACCAAAAAAATTCATCGTAAGAATTAGTTTTTAAAATTAATTCTATTCAATATCGATTTATTCTAGATGGATTTGTAATACCAGAAAGTGTAAATCATAAAGTTTTTCATTCTATAAAATTAAATGATCTCTCTAATTGACACCTAATTATTTTTTTTCAATAATCATAAAATGTTTTTAGAGCTCAACTACAATTAATTCAACCTATGGCTCAAGTTTGATTAAAAATAGAAACAGATCAACTATTGAATACAAATCTTTCATCAAAAGCTATTCCAAATCAAAAAACTCAATTTATAGAATAAGCTTTATCATTTGTTAATGAAAAATTAATACTTCAAGATGCTCATATCTGTCAAGAATTAGAATAAGTAAGATTCAAAGAATTATTTAATTCTCAATTATTTTGTTGATAAGAATTTGTAGTAAAACTTCAAGTACTACTTATAGTTTTATTTCAAGCTAAATCTGTAGCTTCAATTATATAATTATAAGTAGTATTTGGAGAGAGATCATATAAAGAAGTGCTCGATCAAATAAATATTCAAGATCAAGAATCGAAATCTCAGTTTATTAGAATTTCATTATAAAGATCTTCTCATATTCCATATTTTATAATTGCTCATGAAAAATTAATATCTTCTATCTTTGTTCATGTCAAAGTGGCAGAATTAGAAGAAATATCTACAATACTTCAGGAATTTTCTATAATAGGTAATTTAGTATCTATAATGAAATCATACGTCATATTGTCTCATATACTTCAAGTTGCATTAATATCTACTTGATAAAATCAATCTGTAAGATTATAAAGATTTAAGTATGTTCATGATAAAGAGCTTCACGTTGCATTATTTTTTACAAATCAAGAAAAATAATTAGTTACTGTTCATGTAAAAGTAAAAATTTCGGAAATATTTGATGGTAAAAATATATTAGAAATTCATGAAGAATAATTTCATTTATAATAAATATTATAATTTGCTCAAATGAACGATCCTAAATTAAAATTAAATGTAAAATCTAAACTTCAAGTATTAATAAAACTTCAAGTATATGTTTTTAAAACAGAAGATCATGTAAAATATGATAATGAACTTGATAAATTTCTATATTCATAATATCGTTCTGCACTAACATTTGGGATTTCTAAAATAATTTGAGAAAAATTTGAAAATAGCAAACTAAATAATACTAATTTAGAGACTATTTTCTTTATTTTTTGTATAAACATATTTATAAAAATTAAAAAATAAATTTATTTATGCATATTAAAGCATTTTTAAATTTGTTTGTCAAACAATACTTTATTATTATACACTTAAATAATTTTTTAAAAGTATAAATATATTGCTATTTTTAATTACATATTCTTAATAAGAATTTGTTTCTGTTTTTTTTCTTTTTAAAATCTTTTAAATTAGATTAGGCCTAGTGATAGAGAGACCGTCAAGTATTTTTATTAGGTATATCTATAAATTAAATTTGAAAGAAAATAAATTTACATATAATTACAAAAATTTTTTATCTTTAATTAAATAAAAATGTGATATTTATTAAAAACACTATGACTTATACTTGTATCTTTTTTGGTTATAAGAGAATATTATTTAGTAGGATTTCATAATGAAAGTTTTAATAATTATTGATGATATTTAATTGCTATAATACTTATTTATTTAACTTATAAATTTTTCACACTCAAATTTTGAAAAAATAAACTATCTTTTTCTTTATTGCAAATTATATGATTAAGCATTTTACAATTATTGATTTTGTGTTTTGTATTTTTTGAAATATCTTGATGATGAGCATGAGCTTTACAATTATTTTTTAAAATTATTTTTTATTTAATATTACCTTTTTTAATTACTATTATTTCATATAGTTTTGCAGAAAATATATTGTCTTATATTAATTGATTTAAAGATCAAAACAATATATTTAGATTCAATATGTCTTTATGATTATGATTTGCTTTTTTCTTAATCATTTTGACTATAGTATGAATATTATGATTTTATAATTTTTGGTCAGTAATAATAATATTATGAATATTTATATGAATTTCTTATAAAGAACTTATAAAAAATATTATTAATTTATATAATTTTAAAATAGAACTTCCTAATCATAATTGAAATTGAAATTTTTTCGAACAAATTAATTTATATTTACTTTCTACCGAATTTTTATTTATTTTTATTAATTTTTTAATTTGAGTAAATTTTATAAATATAGTAAGACCAATGCCTATTTGATGGGATGACTTATGAGCATATATGAATCTTCCTCAAATAATGGCTAATTCATGAATAATTATAGAATGAATTTGATTTGCAAGTTGGCAAGTTTTAACTGGTATTTGATATATGTTTCACTCTGCTCCACAAGCATTTTTCTTAAATCAATTATGATGAATTCTTACTATTATATGTTTAATAACAACTTTATCTTATTTGTTTAAAAGCGATAAAAAACCTTTTATTAATATTCCATTATTATGAGCAGCTATTATATATAGTATGCCTATGATTATATTTCAACAAGCAAAAGACATGAAATTGGACCCATGATTATTTTTTATTAGTATAATATGAATATTTATATTAATTTATCTTTCTTTAAAATATTTATGATTTGAAGAGGAAGATAATAAGGATAATCAAGAAAATCAAGATAAAAAAGAAAATATTACAAATATAAATAATGATATATTTTCAAAATTTAATTCCGTTTTTAAGTTATGATGAAATTTAGAATTATTTAATAAAAAAGAATACCTAATCTATTTTTTCATATTATGAATAATTGTATGATTTGCTTTTTCTATAAAATTTACTACTTTAATGCTAATATTAGCTTTTATATGAGTTATTTTTTATATTAATATATGATTATCTTGATTTTTAGCTTTTTTTGCATTATTTATATGAATATTTACAAAATTAAAATTATGGAATTTTTTAAATGTAAATTATCCAAAAGATGATATTAATTTTGTTAATAAAGTATTTTTAATTTGTATTTGAATTTTTATAGTATTGATAATTTATATATATTTAAAATATAAATTTGAATCAATTAAAAAAACTATTGTATTAAGTATAATTTTTTTATTATGAATATTAACTTTTTGTTTACCTTGGATCGGTAAAAATATTATTGAAAATAATTTTAATATAAGTATATCTTGAATTTTAAATTGAAAACAAATTAATAATTTTACAGATCATAGTAAAATTTTTGATAAAAATACATTAATAGAATTAGATAAAAAATATAATACAGAAGTAATGTCTTCTAGTGGCAAAACAGAAAATGAAGATTTGTGAAGATATTTTTGATATGAAGATGGTATAAATAATTATTTAAAATTACCGATTAATTTAACATTACAATCAAATCAATCTTGAGAATATACGGAAATTACATATATATTTTTAGCATTAATACCTATCATTTTTATATTTTTAAATTTTAAAAATAATTTCTTAATTATTTGAATATTATTATTTATATTGCTTGAGTTTTTATATTTTATTTTTCCTTTTACATCATCTATTTTTACAAATTTTTTTAGTAAAATAAATTTACCGAATTGATATATTTATATAATTTTAGCTTTCTTTTTGCCATTAATATATTTTTTATATTGATTAAAAAATGATAAAGTTAGTCAAATTTTTAAATTAAATTTAATATTATCAACTATTTATATATTTTTATTTGTAATTTCTGCATTTGGAATTGTCTGGTATTGAATAGCGATGTATTTTTTATTTATTATAATGATTTTATGTTGATGATTTTATTTAGTAGAAGAAGAGGAAGAAGATAAAAAAGAAGCAAAAAAGAAAACAAAAAAAGAGGAAGAAGAGTTAGATAAAATATTTAAAACTAATTTTTTTAAGTTTTTATGAAGCTTGTCTTTATTATTTATAATAAGTGTATATTTTTTAAATTCTTCTTATCCTCATTGATTTAACAATCTAGCAGGAGCTTCTTATAAAGAATTTAAAGCTTGAATATTTAATCAAGAAGAAGCTATTTTTAATGGTCGTCCCGATTATTTTAAAATTTTATCATATTTAAATATATCTGATCAAAATAAATTATATTTTAATATTGTTGATAATATTAAAAATGCTACTATAAAAAATCTTATTAAACAAAATTTATGAGAAACCAATACTATTGAAAATTTATTTTTAATATTACAAAATATTTTAAATTTAGATCAAAATCAAATATGAAATGAATATTTTATAATTAAAACAGAAGCCAAAAATATTATAAATAAACTATATCAAACTGTCCTTTATCCTACTTCTTATATTCAAAATAATGATTGAATTTATAGAATTGGTACATTTTTAACTTATTTTATTTCAAACAATAGAACAAGATATTATGAAGATAGTTTAATATTTCAATTTGATAAATATTTTTATAATAAAGATACAAATATTACTATAGAAAGAATGAAAAAAATGTGATTAAAATATTTTTTAGTAGATCTTAATGCTGCAACTATAGATAGAGATCCTCGTCATGATTTGACAAGAAGATTTGAAAATCTTTTAAAAACTTTTAAAAATTCTAATCTTGAATTAATTCATACAGATAGTATTTGTCTTAAAATTGCACTTGAAGAAGATTTAAACGAAGTAGATTATTTATATAGGGCGTGAGTTAATTATGAATCTTACGGACAAGATTGAAGTGTTACTAAAAGATGAGAAAAATTACTTAATTGTTATAATTATATATTAAATTTAATACGAGAAAATAAAATTAATGATTCCAATTATTCTTATTTAAAACCTCATGCACAATATTTATTAAAAAATCCTCCTAAAAACGAAGAAGAATTAGCTAATTTTTTTAGAAATAATATTTCACATTGATGGTTAGCTTTATTTAAAATAAAATAATTTTTTTATGAATCTTTCTATTATCGATAAATCTTATGATATACGATGAATCTATGATATTGATATAGATAAAGAATTTTATTATAAATTATGATTTGCTTTCGCTGAATTAAATAAAAACTTAAAAATATTTGTAGTTTGATGAGACGCAAGACTTTCAACTAAATCTTTACAAAAAGCATTAATACATTGAATAATTGATGCTGGTAAAAATGTAATAGATATTGGTCTTTGTTCAACTGATATGATTTATTTTGCATCTGGTAATTACAATGAAATCGATGCTTGATTAATGATTACTGCAAGTCATAATCCAAAAGAATATAATTGACTTAAAGTTTGTCTTAAAAATGCTACTCCAATAAATATGAAAGTTTTTTGAAAAGAAATTAAAAATTATATTTTAAATTGGAAAAACAAAGTAGTACAAAAATGAACTTACAGTAAAAAAGATATTTCAAATGATTTTATAAATCATGTAATTTCATTTATAAATATTAAAAAAATTAAGCCTTTAAAAATTGTGGCAGATGCTGGTAATTGAGTAGCGTGAATTTTTATGAATAAACTAGCTTCCAAACTTTGATTTAAACTTATACCAATGTATTTTAAACCAGATTGAAATTTTCCAAATCACCATCCTAGCCCTATAGAAAAACAAAACGTGCAAGATTTAATAAAAAAAGTTATAAAAGTTAAGGCTGACTTATGAGTAGCTTTTGATTGAGATGCTGATAGAATGTATATTTGTGATGAAACTGGTAAAATGTGGGATGGTACAATTACTACTGCAATGATATCAAAATTAATGTTAGAAAAAAATCCTGGCAAAAAAATAGTTTATAATGCTATTTGTTGAAATATAGTTCCAGAAATAATTAAACAAAATAATTGAATTTGAATAAAAGAAAAAGTATGACATGTTTATATTAAAGAAAGAATGTCCAAAGATAAAGATATAATTTTTGGATGAGAACATTCCGGACATTATTATTTTCGTAAAAATTGGAATGCCGATAGTTGAGTTATAGCTTTTACTATAATTTTAGAGCTTATTTCAAAATCAAATAAAAAAGCTTCTGATTTAAGAAAAGAGTTTGATAAATATTTTTCTATTAATGAAACTAATTTAAAAACACAAAACATAGAAGAGAAAATTAGAGAACTTAAAAATATATATTCAAATTGAGTCCAGGATGAGCTTGATGGCCTTACTGTAAAATTTAAAGATTTTTGGTTTAATGTAAGACCTTCTTCAAATGAACCTCTTTTAAGATTAAATATTGAAGCTAATAATAAAGTCTTACTTGAAGAAAAAACAAAAGAATTGCTTGAAATTATCAAAAAATAAACATTATTTTAAAATATAAAATGATTTACTTATGAAAATAAATTCAATAATACTTGCTTGATGAAGTGGTACTCGTCTTTGGCCATTATCTAGAAAATTTTATCCAAAACAATTTATTAAATTAGAAGAATTAAATAATGTTTCATTATTTCAAAAATGTATTTTAAGAGCTATAAATATTTCTTGAGTTTCAAATATTTTTATTATAACAAATAAAGATTATAAATTTCATTGTCTTACTCAAATTTGAGAGCTTGGTATTAAAATTAAAGAATCCCAAATTCTTATTGAGCCAATTGCAAAAAATACACTTTGAGCAATTTCATTTTGAATGAGTAAAATAAAAAAAGAAAATGATTTTTGATTGATATTATCTTCAGATCATATAATTAAAGATGAAAATAAATTTAAAAAAATAATATTAAAAAGTATTTCTTTTGCTAAAAATCATATTATTACTTTTGGCATAAAACCAACAGAACCAAATACTTGATATTGATATATATCAATTGAAAATAATCTTAATTATCCATCAAAAGTAATAGAATTTAAAGAAAAACCAGACAAAAAAACTGCAGAAAAATATATTAAAAAATGA
>CAYRGR010000030.1:4975-9136 GCA_964423755.1 uncultured Candidatus Peribacteria bacterium | reverse complement strand
TATTGTTTTAAAATAATTATTTTTTTAATGAAGTATTTTATTTAAAAATTTTTTTAATTCTGGTCACATATCTTTTCTGCTTAATGCAAATTCTATATTAGTTTTTAAATACTCTAATTTATTTCAACAATCATAATATTTTCCATTTTGAATTTCGCAAGCATATAAAGGAATTCATGCCTTTTTTAATTTATTAATACCATCAACTAACCAAATTTCGTTATCTTTTCAGGGCTCTATGTTTTCTAATGCATTAAAAATTTCTGGAGGTAATATATATGCTCACAAAATTCATAAATTTGAAGGAGCCTTGTCTGGATCGGGTTTTTCTACAATATTTTTTACTTCATAAATATTATTTTCAATATGTTTAATTTCTGCTATACCATATCTTTTTAAACTTTCTTTATCATTAATTCTAAATCAAGAAACAACCATTCATCAATATTTATTATAAACATTTATCATTTGAGACAATCTTGCTGGCGATGCATAAATAAATTCATCTCACCACATTACTGCAAATGATTCATTTCAAATAATATGTTTTGAATTTAAAATTGGAGTACCATTGCCATATGGTCATTTTTGTCTAATATAAATAAAATTGGCAAGATCAGCAATATTTTTAATTTCATTTTTTAATTCATTTTTTCATTGTTTTGTAAGCATTGATGTAAGTTCATAATTATAATCAAAATGATCTTCTATTGCTCTTTTACTTGCTCAGGTTACTATAATAATATTATTAATTCAAGAATCTACAGCTTCTTCTACAACATATTGTATAATTGGCTTATCTACAATTGGTAGCATTTCTTTTGGTTGAGCCTTGGTAACAGGAAGAAATCTGGTTCAAAATCATGCTGCTGGTATTATACATTTTGTAATCTTTTGCATTTATTTTTAAATTAAAAAAATTTATTTAGTTATTATATATTTTTTAAAAAAAATATCAACTTTCTAAAAATTTTTATAATTTTTTAAATATTTATATATTATATAAATTATTCACTTATTTTTCACATTAAAAACTTGAAATAATAATATTTTTATCCATAATCATTTTAATATTTTTTTATTTAAAACTTAAAATGAAATTTATTTTAAATATAATTTTAATTTTATTGTTAATTAATAGTCTTAATTTTACTTATTGAGAAAATGTAAATACATGATCATTTTTATCATGATCTAATATAAATGATATAAAAGATAATAATTTATTGTCTACATGATGAATTATTAAAAATAATGTTTCCGATGCAGATAAAGCAAAATTAGAACAAGATTTAAATATATTATTAATAGAATCTTATAAAACTAAATTAGATCAAATTTTAGATAAATTAAATTATAATATAAAAAATGAAATTAAAGAAAAACAAATAAAAATTTTAACAAACATTCTTATTTCTGTAAATAATAAAATAAGCGAAATTTTAGAAAATAAAAAAATTTCTAAAAATAGAAAAGAAATTTTAGTACAAATCTTGTCTCATATACAAAATACTGTTGAACAAAGTATTAAAACAAAATTACAAGAATCAAATTAAAAATAAATAAAAATTTGAAATCAAATTAAATCTTGTTAAGATTATTTTGATTTTTTTTAATTGATTTAAATATTTTTAATATGCATTTTATATATATATTTTTAATTTGATTTATATTAAATATTTTTATTTTTCCTTTTATATCAAATTCATTAGATAATTTAAATATAAATGCTAAAATTTTAACATCATTAAATAATAATATTATAACATGAAATGATAATTTAAATTCTACATTTTTTGTAGTAAAAACCGATAAAAAATATACAGATTTAATTTTAAAATCAAATTGTAATAATTCTCAAAAAATTATATATACAGACACAACATCGTATTCGTTTAATTTATTTTTAGTTAAATTTAAATTATTAGATAATTTTTGTTTAGATAAAAATATTTTTGTTTCTATTAATGATGTTTTATGTAAAGATTCTAAATATAGAATTAAAACTAAACATGAAGGAGAAGTTTTAAATAATTTTTTAAATTATAATAATTCTTTAATTAAAGATCAAATCAATATAACTACTGAAAAAATTTTTGATATTAAATCAGAAATATCTCAAATTTCACAAAAAAACAATATTTTATCAAAAATTAAATTAGTAAATTTATCATATATTTTAAATTATAAAAATTTTGAATTAAAATTATTAACCAATATTAATGAAGAAAGAGAAAATTTAAGATATAAAATTCCAGTTGAATGAAAAAAAATACCGACTCAAACATCTTTAATACCTAATGCTTTAAGATCTTATAGATCTAAATATACAGATTGAATTCATCATTGATATGATATTTTAGCATTAAAATATACTCCAGTTATTGCTGTTTGAAAATGAGTAATTATTCGTATTTTAGATAATTTTACATGGGAAAATTTTGATAACATTATTAAAAATAATTTAACATATATTGATAAATTAAATAATTTAGATATTTATAGATGAAACCAGGTTTGGTTAAAAACAATGGATTGAAATGTATTTTTTTATTCACATCTTAATAATGTAGCATCAGATTTATATGAATGAAAGATTGTAAATAATTGAGATATATTGTGATTTATTGGAAATAGTTGAATTCCAGATAAAGATTATAAAGATTATCATTTACATTTTGAAATTCAAATAAATCCTTTTATACAAAATAAATATAGTAATTTAGATATAATTCAATGGGATTGGTTTTGAAAATGAAAAAATATTGATTGGATTTTAAAACAAAATAAATTAATTTTTATGTAATATATTAATTAAAATAATTATTATTAATAAAAAAATTAAATACCATTTTGACTTTTTTAAAAAAAATATATAATGCTGCCGTTTTGAATTATAGTAAAAATTATTATTAAAGTTATTTATTAATTTTTTATTTAATTATTTTGGGGATTAGCCAAGTGGTAAGGCAGCGGACTTTGACTCCGCCATTCGGGGGTTCGAATCCCTCATCCCCAGCCATAAAATCTTTATGAAATAAAAATTTTCCTTAAGTCTTAGTCTTATCCTTTGCTTTAACCTGATATGAGAATTAAGTAATTTTTTATTAAAATCAATGAATACCATTGCGCTTTTGATATAAAACATTTTTTCAATAAAAGCAAGAAAAAACCCTTGTAAAACTTTACAGGGGTTTTGTATTTTTTTTGGTTTAAATCAATCTTTATAAATACTTTAAACTCAGATTTATTATTATACTAATCTTGGCTTTTGTTAGAAGGTGATCTCAAAATTAAAAGACTTTCCACAAATTGGGGATTATTTATTTTCAACTGTTTTAGTTCATCTGAATTTTCACTTATAATTTTACCATCAGGTGTAATATAAACATTAGAAACCCCATTTATATAAGGCATTAATACTGATTCAATTTCAGATTTATCTGGTTTGTTTCTTTTATTTGACCCACCAAATTGTTGTTCTAATTCTTTAATTGAATAAATTTGTAACATTTTATGTTTCTCCTTAATAATTAAATTTTAGTTATACTCTCAAAATGATACATAATATTTTAAAACCTAGTATCTTAAATATATGATAATTAAAATAATTAGATTTTAAACATAAAATTCACATTTTGAGAGTTTTTGTTTAAACTTTTGTAATAAAATTACCTCCAAACTCTTTTTTATATTCATAAGCATGAAGCCAAATACAAAAAAGACTAATAATAGTAATTATTATGTAGTCAGGGTTCCATTTTTTACTAGAATTACTAATTGGTACGAAACTATTAAATGTTTTTATTACATCAGGTTTGATCCCATCTTTAAATTTACCCCAGTTATTGAATTGATATTTACCTCCTTCAAGACAATTTTTTATTACATCTTTGTCAATAATTATTGGTTCTGGTGGAGAATAAGGATAATTTTCTGGGTAATAAATTCTCGTTAAATAATAATTGTTACTTTTTGTTATTAAGCAACCTTCAATATACAATTCTTTAAAATTTTGCATAAACATAAACTGTGGAAAAAACTGCTTTACTAAATTAAATTTATGATAAAGTTTGTTTGAATTTTTGGGGTCTTTTTTTATCCAATTAACATCAGATTTCATTTTATTTTGCATAATTTTATTTCTCCTCTCTTTTTTAT
>CAYRGR010000030.1:0-4965 GCA_964423755.1 uncultured Candidatus Peribacteria bacterium | reverse complement strand
AAAGAACAATTTATTTTTGTGAACGCATAATAAAAAATTAGTTAAAGAAAAAAACTGAAAAATAGGGTGAACTTATACAAAAAGACTCTTTTCTTCCCATTGGGATTAATAGAGTCTTTTTTGTTGATTAAATAAGGGAAAACTGGTAAAATTAGAAATCACTTACATTTCTAACCAATTTTCCCTATGAATAATATAGTCATAATTTGAAATATTCTAAATTTAAATTTAAAAAAATATGAAGTAGTTAGTTATGAGAATAATTCTGAAAATAATAGAATGATTTTTTGAGTAAGGAGTAAAGCTCAAAATTGCACTTGTCCTCAGTGTGGGATATTAACCGATAAAAGACAAGATCTAAAAGAATATAAACAAAAAATAGTTTTAAAACATATAAATATATCAAATAATACTTTAGTTGATATAAGACCAATTAAAAGATATTTCAAGTGTAAAAATTGCAATAGTAATTTTTTAGAAAGATTTGATTTTGAATCAAGTATCTGATTTCATACACTAACATTTGAAAACTATGTAATATCAAGTTTTTGATATACAAGCTGAAATATGATAGCTAAATTAAACAATGTTTCAGCAAGTAAGATATACAAAATTATACAAAATATCGATCATACAAAACTTAATGAGAATTGATTGAAAATACTTGAATCTTTAGACGAAATCTATCTTTGAATAGATGAACATAGTTTTTCTTGAAAAGATATGATATTGATTATCACAGAACTAAAAACATGACAACTAATAGCCGTATTACCTAAAGTTACAAATGAAATTTTAGAATCCTGGATAAATAGTATTCCTTTAAAAATTCAAACAAAAATTAAATGATTCTCAACTGATATGAATAAATGATACAAAAATACCTTGAAAAAAATATTATGAAGGCCTGTATTCAGTGTAGATAAATATCATTTATTTGGAGAAGCAAATAAAGTTGTTGATGAGGTAAGAATATTAAACTCTTGGCTTCTTAAGATGAATTTCATAAAAGCAGATGATATAATTAAATTATGAAAAATACCAAAGAAATTACAAAAAGAAGAAATAAAAGAAATCAATTCTAAATCATCTAATTTTGAAAAAATGCAAAAATATAAAGAAAAAACACTACAAAGATTAAAAAGTGAAGATATAAATCCTAAATGCTTAAAAAATCATAAATGAGAAACTGTTGAATATAAAGAGATTACTTTGGATTATTTTTTAGAAAAATGATATAGAACATTATTTTTAAAAAGAGAGAAGAATTTAAGTCCAATTCAAAAACTTAGATTAAATCAAATATTCAGAGAATATGATTACAACTGATATTTAGCTGAAAGCTGGAATATTAAAGAAGATTTTATGAATGCTATTGATGAATTAAATTTAAAAGAAGTAGACGCAATTATTCTAGACTGTAAGGAATCAGAACATCACAGATTAAAACAATTTGGAAGAACTTTAACTAATTGGTATGATTGAATAAAATGACATTGTGAACATTCTACAAAAGATTTTAAATTTACCAACGCTTTAACTGAATGAATAAATAATTCATGTAAAGTTGCAAAAAGACAATCTCATTGATTTAGATATAAAGAAAATTACATAAAAAAAATATTCTGCAAAAATATGATAAACAAAACAAAAAATATCATCTTAAATCGTTAAAAAAATCCCAATGGGAAGAAAATAGCCTACAAAATTTGATTTTTTTATATTATATATATTATATAAATTAAAAAAATATTTACATTAATAATTTATTAAAATTTATGAATGAAGAAAAAATAGGAAATGAAAAGATTAGAAAGCAATTTAATAAAGACATAACTTCAAATGATAAAATTAAATGAACTGTTATAAAAACTTCAAAAAAAATAGAAAATATTAATACTGCAAATGCCGAAAATACTGAAAATAAAGATATTATTCTGGAAAGCAGTCTTAAAGAAGCAAGATGATATATGTTATTAAATGAAAAATTTCAATGACAGTTTAATTTAATCTATTATCCATGTTGTGGCAATGATATTACCCCGAGTGATTGATTTAAAAATAAACGAGTTATATTTGCAGATATAGATACTGCAAAAATTGATGCCATAAAGAAAAGATGACTAGAATGATATAATGTTGATGTTACAAAATTTAAACCAGAAGGAGTTGATTCAATTATATTATTTAATTCCGTAATTTCTTCTACAAATTTTGTTAATATTTTAAAAAAATGATGATTAATTTTAGCTAATAATCATCTTGGTACTGCAACAGAATTATTCAATAATAATTCTTTTGAATTTATATGATTATTAAATTTAACCTGAAAACAAATTGAGTTAGATACTTCTAATCTAGAAGATTGCTTGAAAGAAGTTGAAACAGATGAAGAACTTAAAAATACTCCTTCTTCTTTTTGATCTGCAGATTACTCAAGTATTAAAAATATGGTTTTAAAAGTATATTGAACAGAAAAAGATTTAATAACTAATTTTAAAAAATTGTTGACAGAAAAAAGAGAAGGTTTAATAAAAATACCTAGATTTTTGATTTATAGAATCGAATGAGAAGAATATCCAATTTTTACAGTAATAGATTTACCAAAAAAGAAGTGAACAGCAGATGATTTGTATATTTTTAAGAAGATAAAATAATGTTTCTTTTTTTTTTCAGTTTTTTTCTTTTAAAAAAAGGTTAATAAGATATATGTTTATTTATTAACCTTTTTATTATGAACAATATTAATAAAAAACTAACATCTAACAAAATAGTAGAGTTTTATAATGATTATTTTGAAAAAAAAGATAAAATATTTGGGATAATTAATCTTTGTAAAGATAAAATTTGATATTATCTTGATTTTAAATGAAAAACTTTTGCATATAAATGATTTGATAAGCAAATTATTGATGTTAGAATTTATAATTGAAACTATGATAATATTGTTGTTATGAACAAAGAAATTATTGATTGTATATTAAAAAATAATTTATCTAAACATTCTTATCATTATTCATGAATGCATGATAGTTGATGAATGAGTATTGATATATGAATAACAAATGATAATTGATTAACAACTGAACAAAGAATAGTTTGAGCATTACTTTGGATAAATGATTTTATTTGAAAAAGATCTTACGATATAAATAATAAAAAGTATAAAAACCTTTAGAATCATGTGTACTATTTTATAGATACCTGTCAATAGGAAAAATAGAACCTTGATATTTGTTTTTTTAACAATTTAAATTAAACTAGGTTTCACTATCACGAAACTATCGAACAACTTTAAGATATAGAATATATCATTTATTTTTATTTAAAAATAGTTTTTCAGATACATATGCCATTAATAGTAATTTTTATCTGCATTTATATCAGTAATTTCTTTATTGGCATTAACTGAATTTAAATTACAATATTTTTTATATTTGTTATCTATAAAACATTTTTCAATAATTTTTTGATTATTAAATTTTCTTTAATTTTTCAGTTTTTTTCTTTTTTTAAAGAAATATTATTTATTTAAATTTATTTTAAATAATATTTTTAATTTTAATGATTTCAAAAATTAATTCAGTTTGTATTAATGGTCTTGAATGAACAAAAATAGATGTAGAGGTTGATATTATTTGATGAATGCCACATTTTGCTATAGTATGATTACCAGATACTGCTATTCAAGAAAGTAAAGAAAGAGTAAGATCTGCTGTAAAAAATTCATGATATTATTTTCCTAGTACAAAAGTTATAGTAAATTTAGCCCCTGCAGACATTAAAAAAAGATGACCAAGTTTTGATCTTGCTATAGCTATTTGAATTATATGAAAAGATATTTATTTGGACAAAGATTTATTAGATAAATCAATTTTTTTATGAGAATTAGCACTTGATTGAAAATTACGTTCTATTAACTGAATTCTTCCTGCAGTAATATTTGCAAAAGAAAATAATTTTGAGTTTGTTTTTGTGCCAGAAGAAAATAAATATGAAGCAGCTTTAATTTCTGGTATTAAAATTATTCCAATTTGAAAATTATCTTCCATAATAGATATTTTAACAAAAAGATCTATTCCTATTATTATGCCAAATATTGATTTATCTAATTTTATAAAAAATAAAAAAGTGGATGATATTTTTGATTTTAGTTTTATTATTTGACAGCAACAAGTAAAAAGAGCCTTACTTATTGCTGCTTCATGATGACATAATTTATTAATGGAATGACCTCCATGATCATGAAAAACAATGTTGGCAAAAGCATTTTCTACAATTTTACCAGATATGGAATTATCTGAAATTGTTGAAGTTAGTAAAATTTATTCTATAGTATGATTGCTTACAAAAGAAAATCCATTAGTATTTCATAGGCCATTTAGAAAAATTCATCATACAGCAAGTATAGTTAGTATTATTTGATGATGAAAAGATTCAAGACCATGAGAAATAAGTTTGGCTCATAAATGAGTTTTATTTTTAGATGAATTTTTAGAATTTGACTGACGATTAATTGAAACATTAAGACAGCCTATGGAAGATTGAGAAATTATAATAAATAGAATTAATGCTAGTTATAAATATCCTGCAAAATTTACTTTTATTTGAGCGCTAAATCCTTGCCCATGTTGATTTTTGTGAGATAAAGAAAAACAATGTGTATGCAATCCTATGCAAATAGAAAGATATAGATCCAAGTTATCATGACCAATTTTAGATAGAATAGATATTTTTATAAATGTTCCTAGGATTAAAGTTGAAGATTTTGATAAAAATAATACAACACAAATAACAAGTAATCAATTAAAAATACAAGTAGAAGAAGCAAGAAAAATTCAATTAAAAAGATTTAAAGAAACAAAAAAAACTTATAATTCAGAAATGACCAATAAGGATATAGAAATTTTTTGTAATTTAGAAAAAGAAGAAGAAAAATTTTTAATAAATGCTATGCAAAGACTA
>CAYRGR010000029.1:0-9179 GCA_964423755.1 uncultured Candidatus Peribacteria bacterium | reverse complement strand
CTACAATACAAAATAAAAGAGCCGTTCAATGAACTGCTCTTTGCTTCAAAATCTTCAAATTGGCTCCCGCGGTTGGATTCGAACCAACGACCAAATGGTTAACAGCCACCTACTCTACCACTGAGCTACGCGGGAATATTAATAATTTAAAAATTACATAATTAACTGGCGGAGAGACAGGGATTCGAACCCTGGGTTCTGGAAACCAGAACGACGGTTTTCAAGACCGTTGCATTCAACCGCTCTGCCATCTCTCCTTATTATATACCTAATAAAAATGGTTTTTGGCTTTTTTCTTCTTAGAAACCTTTTAAATTAGATTAAACCTTACTAATGTAGCACCATTAAACAATACTTATGTATATGTTATTTTTTTATGTGCGACGTATTCTATCAAAAATACCTTTATTGTCAAAAAAAAAGTTACACTTTTTTCCTGTGATATATATTAATTTATATTTTATCCCTAATTAATACTAATATTATATAATTTAATTTTATTTGATTTTAAAAAATATAATCTTTAAAATTGATTTTTAAATCAAAAATATATAATTATATATAATAAAAATTAATTTTTGGTTTTTTTAAAAACCTTTTAAATTAGATTAGCTCTAAATACTACAAAACCGTCAAACAATTATATTAAAAATAGCTCTATACTTTTTTATTTTAATTAAAAAAACATTTATGTCAAAAAAGGTTATAATTTGACTTTCTGGAGGAGTAGATTCTGCTGTATCTGCTTATCTTTTACAAAAAGAAGGATATGAAGTAATAGCTTGATTTATGAAAAACTATATAAGTGAATCTTCTGATTGTACGACAAAAAAAGATCGAGATGAAGCAATAAAGGTGGCCTCATATTTATGAATAAAAACTTTTATTATTTTTGATCAACGCGAAGAATATGATAAAAAAATAATACAATACATTTATGATTGATATAAAAAAGGAATAACTCCAAATCCTGATGTACTATGTAATAGTGAAATAAAATTTAAAATTTTTATGCAAAATGCCCTTAATCTTTGAGTTGATTATATTGCTACAGGTCATTATGCTAAAATTAAAAAAGATAGCTCTTGAATTTATCATCTTTTAAAATGAGTAGATGATAGCAAAGATCAATCTTATTTTTTATCTTGATTAGATCAATACCAGCTTTCAAAAGCTTTATTTCCAATCGGAAATATGAAAAAAACTGAAGTAAGAAAGTTAGCTAAAAAAATTAAACTTCCAAATGCATTAAGAAAAGATAGTCAATGAATTTGCTTTATATGAAAAGTAAATTTACATCAATTCTTACATAAAAAAATAAAGACAAAACCTGGCAATATTATTGATACAAATTGAAACATTATCTGAAAGCATGATTGAGCAGAAACTTTTACAATAGGTCAAAGAAAATGAATAAAAATATGATGATGACCAGCTCTATTTGTAGTCAAAAAAGATATAAAAAATAATACTATTACAGTTGGTACAAAAAATGACCTTAATCTATATTGATCTTCTTTAATTGCTTATAATTTCCACTGGATTTGAAAAGAAATTAAACTTCCATTTAAAGCAAAAGCTAAAATTCGATATAGACAAGCTGATCAAGATGTGGAATTATTTAATGCTTGAAAATGAAAAATTGAAGTAAAATTTTGACAAACACAAAGAGCAATAACTCCATGACAAATAATAGTAATCTACGAAAAAGATGAAGTATTAGGTAATGGGATAATTTGTTAAAAACAATAAATATACACTAAAACTATATTAATTAACTCTATTATACAAAACAAAATGAGCTATTTTAAAATTATTTTAATACCAAAATTTATAAAAACCAGATTTGCTTGGATATAAAAATTAGTTTTTATGAATTATTTTGACTTCTTCTTTGAGAAATAATATTTATTATTTTATCATATATATTTTTATGTTTTTTACTTAAGTCTATTATAGAATAATTCATTATTACAATAAGTTCAGAATCTTCTAATGCTTTTACAGAAGCCATTCTTTTATTTGCAATTCCATCGGCATGAAAAATTGCTATTTCTCAAACTATTTCACCATTTTTAATATATCACAATATCTGTTCTCATTCACTTCTTGATCTATATACTTTTAAACTTCAAGATTTTAAAATATAAAAAGCAGTTGGATCATCTCATTCTTGAAATAAAATATCTCAAGTTTTTAAACATCTTTGTTGACAAAAAAGTTCAAGATTATCTTTTTCCATATCGCTTAAAGAATCAAAAAAAGAAATTCATTCAAACATAATTTTTTATTAAAATATAAAATAAAAAAAGCTAAAAAACTAATTTTATACCTAACAATAATTGGTTTTCGGTTTTTTTCTTTTTAGAAACCTTTTATATTAGACTAGATTTTAATACCACAAAACCGTCAAACAATTTTTTAAGATATATTAAGTATAATATATATTTATAAAATTTTGCAAAATTTATTTATTTTTTTGATTAATTTCTTTAATTCTTATATTTTTTCCAAAATTCTTTCCTAAACTCATTATATTTTCAATCAATAATTGTTTCTCTTGCCTTAGTCGTTAAATTCAATAAAAATTCTAAATTATGTAGACTTAATAATGTTCATCATAATATTTCTCAAACGTGAAATAAATGTCTTAAATATCATAATGAATAATTTTTTGAAACATAAGTTTCAAGTCATTTTGAAATTGGTATATTTCATGTCTCTTGTTTGTATTTTTCATTTGTAATACGAATATTTCAAATTGAAGAAAAGGCTATACCATGTCTACCTAATCTAGTTGGCAAAACACAATCAAAAATATCTATTCATCTATAAATTCATTCTATCAAATCTTCTGGTTTACCAAGTCACATAAGATAATGAATTTTGTTTTTTGGTAAAATTGGACCAATTAAATCTAAAATACGAATAAAATCTTCTTTTGATTCTCAAACACTAAGTCCACCAATAGCAATTCATGAGGTATCTAGTCATCATAAAAATTCTGCTGATTTAATTCTAAGATCATCATAAATTACTCATTGAATTATTGGGAAATATGCTTGAGAATATTTTTTTTTCGTTTTTCTTGTTTTTTGTAATTTATTATGCTCTTCAAGTCATCTTACTGCCCATCTATGTGTAAGTTCCATAGATTTTTTTGCATATAAATAAGTCGAATCTCCTGGAGCACATTCATCAAAAGCCATTATAATATCTGCTCAAATTTTTTCTTGAATTTGCATTGCTTTTTCTGGAGTAAAAAAATGTTTACTTCAATCTTTATATGATCTAAAAGCTACTCAATCTTCTGTAATTTTTACTAGAGAAGCTTCATTTTTAAAACCCTTATCTCAAGTCTGCGCCAAAGAAAATACCTGAAATCATCAACTATCAGTCAAAATCGGTAAATTAACTCACATAAAATTATGAATTCATCAAAATTTTTCTATCAAATCCTCACCAGGACTAAGATAAAGATGATAAGTATTTGATAATATAATTTGAGATCAAATCTGCAAAAGTTGATCCTTTGTAATTCCTTTTATAGTTGCTTGTGTTCAAACAGGCATGAAAGTAGGAGTTATAATTTCTCCATGAAATGTTTTAAATGATCCAACACGTGCTAATCAATCTATAGATTTTGTTTTAAATTCAAACACAATTAGTAAATTAAAAATAAATATACTTAAGTAAAATTTTTTGAAGATCTCATTATAACTAGACCTGATCTAATTTAAAATAAAAAAACCAAAAAATCTTATTAAATATAAAAATTAAAAAAATTATTTACTTTTCTTACAAATTAACAAAACTCTTTCTTGATCTAATATTTTATATTTCTTTATATCTTCAATAATTAATTTATATTTTAATAAATTTTTTTTACTTTCATCAAATTCATCTTGATTAAAAATTTTATATAAAATAATTTTTCAATTATTTTTTAAAAATGGTTCTGACCATTCTAAAATTTTTGGCATATAAGCAACAGATCTAGAGATAATAAAATCAAATTTATTTTTAAAATCATCTTTTTTTGCTAATTCTTCTGCCCTATCTTGAATCGCTTGAATTCAAGATAATCATAATTGTTTAATAAAATAATTTAAACAATTTACTTTTTTTCAAATTGAATCTAATAAAATAATTTCTATTTCTAGATTTGTAATTTTAAGTGGTATACCAGGAAATCATCAGCCACTTCATAAATCTAAAACTTTTCATTTTAATGAAATAAATTTATTTAAAATTATAGAATCTATAAAATGTTTTTCTATTATTCAATTAATATCACGTATTGAGGATAAATTAATTTGTGAATTTTTTTCTTGAAATAAAATTAAAAACTTTTCAAATAAATCAAGCTGTATTTTTGTTAAATTAATATTATATTTTTCGAAAATTTTATTATACATAATTATACTAGAATATACCTAATAAAAACTGATTTTTGATTTTTTTCTTTTTAGAAACCCTTTAAATTAGACTAAGTTTCGCTAACATGAAACCTTAAACAATTTTATTTGAATATATATAAAAATTTATTCTTGATCTTCTTCTGTTCATTTATGAATTACTATATCCTTAGTTCATGTCTTTATTGTACCATCTGAAAATGTAATAGTTAAATTCACTTTATATTGTCATTCTTTTTGATAAATATGTACTGGATTCATTTCTGTAGAAGTATTATTATCTCAAAATTCCCAAAAATAAGAATCTATTTGTCACACTGATCAAATTGCATCAAAATCAATAGTTTTTCAAACTAATCATGATGAAATACTTGAATTTATAACTATTTGTTTTCATGGTTCTTTTACGATAATAAGTTGTTCAGTGGAAGCTTTGGTTCAATCCTCTTTAACTACCGTCAAAGTAACTTTATATTCTCATGGAAAATTATATTGATATTTTTGTTTAGCATCTCATTGTAAATCTCATTTTCATTCTCAAAAATTATAAATAAATTTTACAATTTTTCATTCTCTGACTTGACTTGCAGATCAATCAAAATATACAATTGACGGAATATAATCAGAGCTTTGAACAAAAGTTAATTTTGGATCTATATCTTTTTTTAGTCATTCTATTACTATATTTTCATCTATTGTTTGAATATCATTTTTTAATTTTGATTCAAAATAATATCTAACTTTAATAGTATATTTACGTTCTTCTAAAAAACTATATTTTATAGTTTTTCATGTTTTTTCAAATTGTCAATCTCAATCAAAATCCCATTCTACTTTAATTAAATCATAAGCAACATCTGTTACTTTAACAAAATTAGCATTAAATTCTACTTCTTCAGGTAATCACATTTTTATGTAATAAATAACTAATTCTTTATTATATTTTCCATCAATTATTGATTTTCATGATTCATCTGTAGCTCTTAATAAAGAATTATTAGTACTTACAGATGGATTATTTGAAGCTATCTTTGCCAAAACTAAAGATCTTCTAATATTAAATGATTGTTTTAATTCAGTCGTATTTCATAAAACATCTGTAAGGACAACTGAAATATTATGTTTTGTATAAGTTAAAAATTTATAGTCTGCTGTAGCTTCTCTTGAAATTATATTTAGATCATTTACTATCCATTTATAAGAAGCAATTCATACATTCTGATCTTGTATATCTGAAACAGAAAATGTGTAATGCAAAGGATTTAATGGATCTTGATTAATTATTATTGATGCTTGAATATTTTTTTCCACCTTTTTTGAAATTATAAAAATTTTACTAAAATTATTACTTACTTCACTTCATACATAAATATTCATACAAACAAGAGAATCTTCTTCATTAAAAATTTTATTAGGAGCATATTTATATCATTCAAAATCAGCTTTTGATAAATCCTCTTCTAAATACCAAGAAATTTTTCATAATTTAGAAATATCTGTCGCATCAAATATTGCTTTAATTCATCACATTCTTTGTGGCATTTCTGTAATTTTAACAATTCAAATAATATTTAAATTTGCAAATTTCATAGGTCTTTCTATTTCTTTTCATGTAACTTTATCAATTCAAAAATATTTTCATTTAGGAGAAATATTTCATTTTTTGTTATATGTATACAATATATTATTATCCTTTCTTGGATTAATATTTCATTTTTTATCAGCTTTTCAATCTCAATCAAAATCAATTTCATATCAAGTAATGTTTACATATTTACCTACATAATCGGTATCTGCAGTAAAATCAAATCTTATAGTAAGTGGTCATATTAATGCATTTAATTCGGTATTTCTAATAATAGAATTATTTTTAAATTTAGAAGATAATAATTTATTATTATCATGTAAAATAACTCATCAATATGGATTCATATAATTTGTAGCTCATATTTGATTAATTAAAAATGCCCAAAGTGTAATTCAAGAAAATAAAATTATTCAAGTAAAAATAGATAAAATTATTGCTATTGTCTTTTTCTTTTTATATTCTGATTTTGTTAAAATTGCTTTAAATAATAAAACTATCCAAATTACAGAAATAGCTATAGTAACAAATCAAAAACTAAGATTAACTAAATTTTTTAAAAGATTTTTTATATCTTCAGGATTTATTCAAAGCTCTATAAAAAATTGAGCTTGATCTGGATTAAAAACTATATAAGTTAAAAAAGAACTAAAAAATATAATACTTACTATTAAAATTGCTCAAAAAATATTTATAAAATCCTGTAATTTTAATGGTTCTTTTTTTAATTTTGGAGCTTCATTATTTTTTTTAATAGTATTATCTGTATCTTGAATATTATTTTCTTCTATTTTTTTATCTGGCAATCATTTTGAAGGAGTGTTTATAATCTGTTGTAATAAACTTCATTCTGATAATTTATCTTCATTTTTATTTTCATTATTAGACATAATAAAATTATATTAAAAATAAAATAATTTTGTAAAAATTTTTAATTTGCTAAAAAATGTAAATGAATATGCATTACTTCTTGTCATCATTCTTTTCATACATTAAACATTAATTTATATCAACTAATGTTTTTTTCTTTTGCTAAATTTCTTGCTATAAGAAACATTTTTCATATAAGACTTTGATCTATGTCTTCTAATTCTGAAATAGTAAATATATGTTTTTTTGGTATTATAAGCATATGTATACGAGATTTTGGATGAACATCATTAATTACAATAATATCTTCATCTTCAAAAATAAAATCAGATGAGATTTCTTTATTAATAATTTTACAAAAAATACATTCCATTTTATTAAAATATTAAAAAATAAATTTAAATCAATTATTTTATAGAAACAAATGTTTGTTCTTTTGTTTTTTTTATACAAAATTCTATCTCTTTTTGATCTGATATATTTTTAATACAGTCTGTATTTTTACAAATATTGGGTCTATTATCATAATCATTACATAATCATGTTTCTTTATTAAACAAAATACAATCATAAACTTTAAGTTTTACTATTACCATTGCATCTAAAGGAGCTAATAATTCATTTCTCGGTTTCCATATTTTTGGAATTTTTGCTTCATCAAAAAAAATACCTAATTTTACTGGATTACAACAACTATTACATTTATATTTTAAACAATAATTTATACTCATAAAAAAATATTTTAGATTAATTATTACTATTATATTTAAAAAAACTAAAATTCAATTTACATTTATATTTTTTTAATTAAGATACCAATAGATATACTAAAATCAAATTAAAAAAATTCGTATAAAGCACATAATAAGATATCAAATGCGAATTATAATAATAAAATTTAAGAAAATTCCATTTGCTTAACTATATCAATTTTACTTAAAAAAATAAACTCATGAAATATTTTCTTCATATATTTTGATGTCAAATGAATATAGCAGATAGCGAAAAAATTCATGCTATTTTTTTACAATTATGATTTAAGTTAGTCAATAAAATGAAAGAAGCTGATATTGTAATTTTAAATACTTGTAGCGTGCGAAAAAAATGAGAAGATAGAGTTTTTTGATTTATTCAAGAAATTTCTAAATTTAATAAAAAAAATAATAAAAATATAATCATATGAATTACTTGATGTATGATCAGAAAGACTGGCATTAACGAAAAATATTATGATAAAAATCTTTATAAAAATACATATCCAAAAATTATTACTTTAGTTAAAGATCAAAATTGAATATTTAATACAGATGATAAATTATTTTTTAAAACAAAAAATAAAATTGATTTTACATTAAGAATTGAAGAATTGAGTTATTTACCAAAAATTTTATCTATAATTTCAAAAAAAGATATTTGAAAAGATTATATTTTAAATGATTATTTAAAAATTAAACAATTTCAAGTCAATAAAGCTTCAGCAAATATTATTATACAAACCTGATGTGATAATTATTGTAGTTATTGTATTGTGCCATTTTCTAGATGACAAGAATTTTCTCGCCCAAAAAAAGAAATATTAAAAGAAATACAAAATATAGCCAAATCTTGAACTAAAGAAATTATTTTAATATGACAAAATGTAAATAGTTATGGTAAAAATAATAAAAAAACATTATGGGATAGCAAAAATTTAACATGGAACTCAAAAAATATAAAAACTCCTTTCAGACAGTTGTTAGATGAAATTGATGAAATTAAATGAATTGATCGTATACGATTTACATCATCAAATCCTCATGATATGACTTATGATATACTAGATGCGCATTTTTCATTAAAACATACTTGTAATTATTTACATTTTGCCATTCAAAGTTGAGATAATGATCTTTTAAAAAAAATGAATAGAAAACATACTTACGAAGATTTTAAAACTCAAGTACAATATTTAAGAGACAAGGATCCATTTTTTGGAATATCTACAGATATCATAGTATGATTTCCTAGCGAGACAGAAAATCAATTTCAAAATACAATTAAAGCTTTTGAAGAATTAGAATTTGATTTTGCTTATATAGCGAGATATTCCCCTCGCCCCGAAACTTTTGCATACAAAAATTATAAAGACGATATCTCATTAAAAGAAAAAGCTAAAAGATGGAATATCTTAAATGAAATTTTAAAAAAAACTATAGAAAAAAGATCAAAATTAATGATTTGAAAAACAGAAGAAATTTTAGTTTATGGTACTAAAAAATGATTTTTTTACTGAAGAACCAGGAATTTTAAAGAAGTTTATTTCAAAA
>CAYRGR010000028.1:0-9265 GCA_964423755.1 uncultured Candidatus Peribacteria bacterium | reverse complement strand
AAAATAAAAATTAAATATAAAAAAATAAAAAAGGAGGTAAAAATAAAAATAAATTTTTTATATACCTAATAAGAATTGGTTTTCGGTTTTTTTCTTTTTAAAAACACTTTAAATTAGACTATCCGCCAGCTGGCGGAGTCAAACAATTTTTTAAGGTATAAAAACAAAGTTAAAGGAGGTAAAAATTTTAATGGTAGAATTAAATAAACGTTATGAAGGTGTTATTGACAGTATTCATTCAAATGGTAGATCATTTCAAATTTGGGTGAATGAATTAAACAAAAATATTTTAGGATTACCAAGAAATTTCAATTTTAAATATTTTGATGAAAGATATTATATTGATTATATTGTAGGTAATCATGTATCTTTTGAAATTGAACCTAATCCTAAAAGAATTGGAGGTTTTATTGCTAAAAAAATTGAGTTTAAAATAAAAGATGATTTTAAAAATAAAAAAGAGGAGGAGTCTTTATGGAAAAAAATAGTGAAACTATTTAAAAAGAAGGAAAATATTTAACATTTAAACTTGATGATCAAGATTATGGTATAGGTATTTTTAAGGTTAAAGAAATTATTGGCATTATACCAGTAACACCTATGCCGCAAGGTCCTTTGTATTTAAAAGGCATAATCAATTTACGAGGAAAGATAATTCCAGTAATTGATTTACGCATGAAAATTAGTATAAAGGTTAATGATTTTACAGAAAAAACTTGTGTTATTGTTGTTGAAGTTAGTAATATTCAAAAAGAAAAAATTTTTATTGGCTCGTTGGTCGATGAGGTTTCTGAGGTTATTAATATTAAATCTTCAGAAATTGAAGAAACACCAGATTTTGGTACCAAATTAGAAACTGAGTTTATTCTCGGAATTGCAAAAACTTAATGTGATATCAAAATACTTTTGGATATTAATGAAGTAATCTTTCATGAAAATGAAAAGATTTTAAATGTTAATTAATAAGATGAAACAATTTTAATTGAAGAAAGGATAAAAAAATGAAGAAGTTTATAAATAAAATATCTCTTAAATGGAGAATTATTGTTCCTTGTATGATATTGTTTGTGTTGTTTGGAACAATTTTTTATTTGTTTGATGTAGCAAAATCTGATCGAATGATTATGTCCAGATTAGATTCTATTCACTCTATGGGTTTATTGGTTTTGGAACACAAATATCCTGGTGATTGGAATATTCGTGAAGATAAACTTTTTAAAGGAGACAAACTGATAGAAGGAGAAGAAGAAATTGTTGATAAGATAAAAAAGGAAACAGGAGCTGCTGCTACCATTTTTCGCGGAGATACAAGGGTTGCAACTTGTGTAAAAAAACAAGAAAAAAGAGCAATAGGTTCAAAAGCTTCTTCGAAGGTAATTGAAACCGTTATTAATGAAGGTAAAGATTTTGTTGGAGATGCTGAAGTAGTTGGTAAAATTAATAAAACAAAATATTCGCCGATCAAGAACAAAGATGGTAAGGTTATCGGCATGTGGTTTGTCGGAGTAGATAAACATGAAATTATTATAGATAAAATAAAAATTTTGATTTTTATCGTAATAATGATTGTTGTTGGAAGTTTATTTTATGGTATAATTGTTAGTAAGGGATTATCTTCTGTAATTGTAAAAATTGCAGAAGATCTTACTCTCTCTAAACAGAAATTGTCTGTTACTAGAGAAAGTCTAGAAATAGACACACTCAAAATAGCAGATGGAGCAAGAAATCAGGCTGCCACAGCAGAAGAATTATCCGCAGTTTCAAATCAGATTGCTTCTACTGTAGGAGAAAATACTGAATTTGCAGGGCATGCCATGAGACTTGTGACAGAAGAAGTTTCAAAAAGTATAACAGAGCAAGGAAAAAGTATTAATAAATTAGCATCAGTAATCACAGATGCTGTAAAAGCAAGTCAAGATACTGGCAAAATCGTTAAGACTATTGATGCAATTGCCTTTCAAACAAATCTACTTGCTCTTAATGCAGCAGTAGAAGCGGCGCGTGCTGGTGAAGCAGGTGCAGGATTTGCTGTTGTTGCAGATGAGGTTCGTAATTTGGCAATGCGTTCAGCTGAAGCAGCAAAAAATACTTCTGCATTAATTGAGGAGACAATAAATAAAACAAAGGATGCCGGAGTAATTTTTGAAGAAGTTGTACAGATTAACAATAAAACTGGTGAATTGATAAATAATGTTGTAAATGACATTACTCATATTCATGAGGCCAGTAAAGAACAAAAAGAGGGTGTGGATCAAATTAATATTGCAATAGCCGAAATGACCCAAATTACAGAAACTAACGCTGAGAATGCAAATTCCACAATGGAGATTCTTTCGAAAATGAGAGAAGATGAAAACAGTCTGGAAAGCAGAATTATTATCTTGAATAAACTTATCAAAGGTACAAATTCTGAAGAAGTTAGTTTTTCTAAAAGAAAAATTAATGACCAGATTCAAAAATCTGTTGATGAAGCCAAAAAATCTGTTGATGAAATGAAAAATATGGCCAAATTGAAAAAAATAAAAAAATAAAAAGGAGGTAAAAAAATGAATCAAACTCTCAGTCTTATAAAAAGTGCTGAGAGTAGAAAAAAGATAAAGAGCCCGTCTTGTACGGGCTCTTTTTTTGATACAATTTTATAAAACATTAAGAATACTTAAAGATTTTTTTATTTTATTTGAAATTTAAAGATTTTTTTATAATATATTTGTATATACCTAATGAAAATTGGTTTTTGGTTTTTTGCTTTTTAAAGATCGTTTAAATTATACTAATTATCGCTACTACTAGACCGTTAAAAAATTTTCTTGAAGCATAATATTATTAATTTTAAATTTATTTTTATGAAAATTACAGCAGCTGAATTACGCCAAAAATATCTTGATTTTTTTAAATCAAAATGACATGCAATTATAAAAAGTGCATCTTTAATACCAGAAAATGATGCTACAACCTTATTTACTACTGCAGGCATGCATCCACTAGTACCTTATTTAATATGAGAAAAACATCCTGCATGAAATTGTTTAACCAATATTCAAAAATGTATTAGAACTGATGATATTGATGAGGTTTGAGATTTTACTCATCATACTTTTTTTGAAATGCTTTGAAATTGGAGTTTAGGAGATTATTTTAAAAAAGAATCAATTGAATGGAGTTATGAATTTTTAACTTCAGAAAAATGGTTGAATTTAGATAAAAATAGGATTGCCGTTTCAGTTTTTGTTTGAGATAAAGATTCTTCATTTGATAATGAGGCTTTTGAAGTATGGAAAAATTTATGAATATCAGAAAAAAGAATTGCAAAACTTCCAAAAAAGAATAATTGGTGGGGACTTGAGACCTGACCTTGTTGACCAGATACAGAAATATTTTATTGGGTTTGAGATATAGATAAAATTCCAGAAAGCTTTAATGATGATCATCCAAATTGGGTAGAAATTTGGAATAATGTTTTTATGCAATATTATAAAAAAGAAGATAAAAGCTTAGAACCATTAAAACAAAAAAATGTAGATACATGAATGTGATTTGAAAGAACTCTTGCTATTATAAATGGATTTGATGATAATTATAAAACAGAATTATTTACAAACATTATATTAAAAATAGAAGAATTATCTAATAAAAAATATGATTTTTCATCTGAAATTAAAAAAGCAATTAGAATTATTGCAGATCATATAAAAGCAGCTACATTTATAATTTGAGATGATAAATGAATTGCTCCTTCTAATTTATGACAAGGATATATTGTTCGTCGTCTAATTCGTAGAGCTATAAGATATTGAAGACAATTATGAATAAAAAAAACTTCTTGGATAGGTGAGATATGAGAAGTAGTAATAAATGATTACAAATCTAGTTACGAAGAACTAGAAAGAAATAAAAAATTTATTTTAGATGAATTAAAAAAAGAAGAAGATAAATTTGAAAAAACTTTACAAGATTGAATTAAGGAATTCGAAAAATTAATTAAATGATTTTCAATAGCAAAAGAAAAAACTTGAATTGCAATTATAAAAATCTCTTGAGATAAAGTATTTAAATTATATGACACTTTTGGTTTTCCTATTGAAATGACAGAAGAATTAGCAAAAGAAAATTGTCTAGAAATAGATAAAGAATGATTTAAAGTAGCTTTTGAAAAACATCAAGAATTATCTCGTACTGCTTCGGCTGGAACTTTTAAATGATGACTTGCGGATAGTTGAGAAGAAACCAAAAAGCTTCACACAGCAGCTCATTTAATGCTTGCTTGACTTAGAAATGTTTTATGAGATAAAATTTTTCAAAAATGAAGCAATATTACAGCCGAAAGATTGCGTTTTGATTTTTCTTATAATGATAGAATGACAGCCGAACAAATTAAACAAGTAGAAGATTTTGTAAATAGTGCAATACAAGATAAGTTGCCTATAAATTGTGAAGAAATGAGTTTAGAAGAAGCTAAGATTCAATGAGCAATGTGAGTTTTTGAATCCAAATATTCTGAAAAAGTAAAAGTATATACTATTTGAAATGATCAAAAAAGTGTAAGTAAAGAAATTTGTGGATGACCACATGTGACCAATACTTGAGAACTTTGAAAATTTAAAATCATAAAAGAAGAAAGTTCTAGTTCTTGAGTTAGAAGAATAAAAGCAGTATTAGAAAATTAATTTTTTATCTTATTTTAAATAAATGAAAAAATCAAATATTATATTTTTTACTTGAGATAATGAAATTTTTTTAAAAAAAGAATTTAATAGATGGGTTGATATATTTATTTCAAAATATTGAGAGTTTAATATTTCTAGATTTAATAAAGAGTCAATATTATCTTCTAATATAGAACAAGAACTTACATCAATGCCATTTTTATGACAATTTAGACTTATTATTTTTGAAGATTTACCGTTAACTCAGGATAATAAAGAGACTGTAGAAGAAGAAATTTATTGTCCAAAATGTAATAATAAAATAATAAAAATTGGTAAGAATTTTACGTGCTCTTATTGTAAATACAAAGAAGAAATAAAAAGTATTGATAGTCTTATTTTATCTTGTTTAGATAATATACCAGATAATAATATAGTTTTATTTATACAACAAAATCCAGACAAAAGATTAACCTTATATAAAAAATTATTACAAATTGCAACAATAAAAGAATTTAGTAATTTATCATGAGATTCATTAAAAGATTATATAAGGTCAAGACTTTTAAATATAGATTCTTTGGCCATAAAAAAACTTATAGAATATAAGAATTCTAATTTTTCTAAAATAGATAAAGAAATTGATAAACTAGAATTATTTAAAAGTAATGATAGAATTACAGAAGATGATATAATTAAATATATTGTGCCCGAAATTGAAGTTTCTATTTTTAAGATTACAGATGCTATATTTGAATTAAATCCTAAAATTGCTATATTAAATTTTAATAAATTACTTGAAACAAATAATATATTTCAAATTTTTTCTTCAATTGTAAGTAATATACGCTCATTTTTATATATTCATTTTTTAATTGATAATAAATATACAAAAAATGATGTAATAAAAATATTACAAATACATCCATATGTCTTTGAAAAAGCAATTTCTTATAAACAAAATAAAAAGTATATATATTCATTTTTTAATAATTTATTACAAATAGATTTGTGATCAAAAATTTGAAATTTAATTTGAGATTGAGAAAATTCTGTTAAATTATCTTTGGAAAAAGTAATTTTAAATTTGAAAAATTTAAAAAATAAATAAAATACTTAAGTTTAAATTTATTATTTAACTTTTCTTTAATATGGTAACCAAAAAAAAAGCCGTTGTAGCTAAAAAATCAAAAATAAATACAGCAAAAAAAAATAATGTAACAAAAAATAATGTAACAAAAAAAAATAAAAATTTAAATATTGATAATAATAATTCAAATAATTGTGATATAGAATCAAAAGATGAATCAACATCTTGTTGTAATAATAAATATTGAATAATTATATTAATATTAATTATTTTAATATGATGATTATGATTTATTATGAAAGATAAAATTAAATTCAATAATAATTCAAATTGAATAACTAATACTTGAACATCATTGATTAGTAATAAAAAAATTATTAAATCATGAGATGTAGTAAAAGTTGATTATGTCTGAAAACTTGAAGATGGATCTATTTTTGATTCTTCAATTGAATCTTATGCTAAACAATCTACTAACTATAATGCAAATAGACCTTATTGACCGTTAGAATTTACTGTATGACAATGACAAATGATACCATGATTTGATAATTGAATTATTTGAATGAATATTTGAGAAAAAAAGACAATTAAAATTTTAGCAAAAGATGCTTATTGAGAAAAAATAATTAATCAAGATATTCCTAGTGAATATTTTCAAGACACAATAACTCAAACAGTACCTATTAATAATTTTCAAGACACAATAACTCAAACAGTACCTAAAAATTTATTATGAGATAAATTAAAAGATATAAAAGAATGAGACACGATAGAAATAGAATCATGATTAAATTGAAAAATTTTAAAATTAGAAGAATCAAATGTAACAATTGAAATTCAAAATACAGCAAATCCTTTTTATTGAAAAAAATTAGAAAAATGATTACAGACTAATTATGAGTGAAATTTAATTACAATAAAAGATCTTAATGATTCAGATGTTACTATAGAAGTTGAAAATAAACAAAACCCTTTTTATTGAAAAACATTGACAGTTTGAATGGTTTGAATTTTACCAAATTGAGAAGAAATTAAAATTCTTAATTTAAGTGGTTCATCAGTTTCTGTAGAAATGAATAATCCCCATAATTTAGCATGAAAAAATCTTATATTTGATGTTGAAGTAAAAGAAATTAAATAATTTATTAATTATAAAATTTTAACGTTTGTAATGGTTTTTCATATTATTACATTATTTCCATCTGCTTTTAGTAGCTATTTTGAGACTAGTATTTTAAAAATAGCTCAAGATAAAAAAAAATTTAAACCAATATTTTATAATTTAGCAAATTTTTCAGTTAAAAATACAAAAAGAGTAGATGATCGTCCATACTGATGAATGCCGGGTACAATATTATCAGTAGAGCCTATTTATAAAGCCATAAATCATATAGAAAAAAAATATTGAAAATTAAATAAAATATATTTATCTGCTAGATGAAAAATTTTAAATCAAAATAAATTTGAAAAATTTGCAAAAACACAAAAAGATCTTATATTAATTTGTGGTCATTATGAATGAATTGATCAAAGAATAATAGATTTATTTAAAATAAAAGAATTTTCTATAGGTAAATATGTTGTTACTAGTTGAGAATTGGCCACAATGGTTTTTATTGATTGAGTAATAAGATTATTACCTTGAGTTATTAATAGTAAATCTTTAGAAGAAGAATCTTTTTGTAAAAAATTGTTTAACAAAAAAGAATATCCACAATATACAAGACCAGAAAATTTTATGTGATATAAAGTACCTCCTGAATTATTAAGTTGAAATCCAAAAATTATTAATAAATGGAAAAATACACTTAAGTAAAATTATTTAAAAGCCTCCTAACCAATCTAATTTAAAAGGTTTTTAAAAAGAAAAAAACCGAAAACCAATTCTTATTAGGTATATATTATAAAATATAAAATATTTTTTTAAACTTAAATTATACTAATCATGGAACAATTAAACATATTTTTAAATAATCTATCTGATTTTTTATGAAACTCTTATAATATAATCATATGATGAATTACAATTAATTGAGTTATAAAATTTATTATTATATATTTTTTTATAATATGGTGAGCTTTTGTTATATGGGTTTTAAAAGATATTACAAATAGGACAACAAATATTTTTTTACAAGTTATTTCTATATTAATAATTATATTTTTAACTCCAATTTTTTGATTGCCAATATATTTATTAATACGTCCAGAAACTACTTTATTTGAAAAATATTATGAAGATTCTGAGTTGGAAGAAAAAATTGAGTCTGATGAAATAATTTGAAAAACTAATATCAATACTTGTCCAAATTGCAATAGTATTATAGAAAAAGATTTTATTGTTTGTCCTTATTGCGCATCTAAAATTACAAAAAAATGTAATATTTGTAATAAAAATTTAAATTTAGACTGGAAAATATGTCCTTATTGTGGTAATAATAACAAAAAACAAGAAACAAAAGATAATAAAGAAATCAAAAAAATTAAAATAGAAAAAAAATAGTTTTTTTAACAAAATATTTAAATTATAAATTATTTTATTTATGTGAAGATGACCAGTAATTGAACATAGAAGACAAATTTCTAATGCTCAAAAATGAAAAGTTTTTACTATACATGCCAAATTAATTTCTCTTGCTGCTCAAAAATGATGAGATCCAAATAAGAATCCAGCTCTTTTTGAGGCAATAGAAAAAGCCAAAAAAAATAATGTTCCAAATGAAAATATTAATAGAGCAATTAAAAAATGAACATGAGAAGATAAAAGTGCAAATCAAATTCAAGAGATTTTTTATGAATGATATGCTTCATGATGAGTTTGAATTATTATAAAATCTTTAACTGACAATAAAAATAGAACAACCTCAAACATTAGACATATTTTTACTAAATATTCGTGAAATTTATGAGAATCATGATCAGTCTCTTCTTTTATTTTTAAATTCGTATGAATTTGTTATATTGATATTTCATGAAAAAAATTAAATGAAATTGAAGATTATATTATAGAATCTTGAGCTTCTGATTATTTAAAAGAAGATGAAAATATAATTAAAATAATTACAGAAAAACAAGATTTAAAACAAGTTATAAAATATTTAGAATTAAAAAATATAAATGTATATGAATATAACTTAGAATATATTCCTACAAATATAATTAAAATTACAGATTTTGAACAATGATTAAAAATTATAAAACTTATTGAAGAATTAGAAAATGATGAGGATATTGAAAAAGTTTGGTCAAATTATGAAATGTCAGAAGAATTAGAAAAACAAATTATTGAAGCAATAGAAAAGGCAAAATTTAGAACTTAAAAAATATCTACTAACTTTACCAATTTAGTTAAAAATTCATTCATAAAACTTATTTTATAATTCTTAATTTTATAGCAACTTCATCCTAAACCTGAGAGTATCTGGTTTTTTTTCTACATCTGTTGCAAAAGTTCATGAACATATAGTGCATCTGTTTTTTTTTTTTTTGATATCTCAAATATTCATATATAATTTAGCTAATAACTAAT
>CAYRGR010000027.1:0-9338 GCA_964423755.1 uncultured Candidatus Peribacteria bacterium | reverse complement strand
TTCTGTAGAAATTAATGACATATATGTTCTTTTGCCTTTTGCCATATTTGTAAAAATAATGAATTAAAAATATAAGAGTCTTGTTTTTAATTTTAAAAAATAACTTTCTTTTTATGTGAATATATTTTGTTTATTTATAATAAAATTAATGTGTTTGATTATATATCTTTTTAAAAAAATACAAATCTTTTTGAAAAAAAATATTATTTCATATACTATACTTAAGTAAAATTGTTTGATTGTCTCGCATTAGCTAGACCTAGTCTATTTTAAAAGGTTTTTAAAAAGAAAAAAACTGAAAAAACAAATTTTTATTAAGTATAATATATTACTTAATGAAATTAACTTTTATAAAATATAATTATAAAATATATGTTTATTGATGAAGTAAGTGTAAAATTTATAGCTTGAAAATGATGAGATTGATTAGTATCTTGGAGAAGGGAAAAATATATTCCAAAATGATGACCATTTTGATGAAACTGATGAGCTTGATGAAATGTTATTTTGGTAGCAAGTACAAATCTTAATACTTTAAGTGATTTTAGACATAAGAAAGTTATTAAAGCAGAAGATTGAGAAAGGGGTAAAACACAAAATATGACTTGATTTAATTGAGAAGATTTAATTATTTTTGTTCCTGTCTGAACATTAGTAAAAGATCCTGAAACATGAGATATTATTTGTGATTTAAGTGAATTATGACAAGAGTTTGTTTTATGTAAATGATGAAGATGAGGTTATGGTAATTCTCATTTTACTTCTAGTACAAGACAGGCTCCTAGTTTTGCAGAATTATGAGATATTTGAGAAGAAAAATTTGTTAAATTAGAATTAAAACTTGTAGCAGATATTTGAATTATTGGTTTTCCAAATGCATGAAAATCTACATTAATTAAATCTATTACAAACGTTAAACCAAAAATTGCATCTTATCCATTTACTACAATTATTCCAAATTTATGAGTTATGGAATATAAATGAAAAAATCTTGTAATAGAAGATACTCCGTGACTTATAAAATGAGCTAGTAGGGGCAAATGACTCGGTATTAATTTTTTAAAACATATAGAAAGAGCTAAAGTTTTATTGCATCTTTTAAGTATGGAAGATCCAGATAATATTTGTAAAAATTATTTTGAAATACGTAAAGAAATAGAACTTTTTTCAAAAAATGTTGCAAAGAAGAAAGAAATTATAGTTCTTTCTAAAGCAGATTTATTTGATTCAGAAATGATTGATTTTATTAAACAAAAAATTCAAAAAGAATTAAAAGTAAAAAAGATTTTTGTAATTTCTACAGTTTCTAATTTTAATATAGAAGAATTAAAAAATTATTTAATTGAAAAAGTTGATACAAAAATCAATAAAACATTACAAAAAGATGAAAATATTAAAATATATGATTTAAAAAAAATAGATGATCCTAATTTTTATAAAATAATAGAAATTAATGATTTTGAATTTGAAGTTAAATGATCTAGAATTGAGCAAATAGTACGTATGACAAATATTAAAAATAAAGATGCAGTTTTAAGAGTACATGATATTTTAGATAAAATATGAGTACTTAAAAAAATCAGTGCTTTAATTAAAAAAAATCATAATATTGATGTTTGATACAAAAATAAAATTTGATTTAATTTTTTAAATAAATATCCAGTAGTCATAATATGATCAAATAAATTTGAAATTTTTAAATAATTTTTTACTTAAAATATTATGTTTATAGTTTATATTTGAATTTATACTATTTTTATAACTTTAATTTTAGGTTTTTTTATTTTTTTAAAATTAAATTTTTTTAAATATAAAAATTATAATAAAAATATTATTATAATTACTCAAATATTTCTTTGAATTTTAATTTTAATTACATTATTTTGATATTATTTGATTTATAAGAATGTTTATAATTTAAATTACACTAAAAATATGCAAGAAACTACAATAAATGAAATATTTTAATTATACCTAATAAGAATTGTTTTTCGGTTTTTTTAAAACTATTTAAATTAGATTAGGTTTCGCTATCGCAAAACCGTTAAACAATTTTTTAAGGTATAGTATACTCAAGTACATTTAGTTTGAGTATAAATTTATTATTTTTTAATTTAAAAAAATGAAAGTTTGAATTGTATGATTGCCAAATGTATGAAAATCTACTCTTTTTAATGTGCTTACTAAATCATATTCTGCAAGTGCAGAAAATTTTCCATTTTGTACAATTGAGCCAAATATTGGTATAGTTAATGTAAATGATGAACGTTTAGAATTATTGCGAAAAGTTGTTTCTTGAGCTAAAAATGTACCTGCAACAGTTGAATTTATTGATATTGCAGGGATTGTAGAATGAGCAAGCAAGTGAGAATGACTTGGTAATAAATTTCTTTCTCATATTAGAGAAGCAGATGCAATTTTACAAGTTGTAAGATTTTTTGATGATTCTAATGTGACTCACGTAAGTGGTTCTATTGACCCTAAAAATGATATTGAAATTATTAATGCAGAATTAATCTTAGCAGATTTAGAGACTATTAATAAAAGGATGCAAGAAAATATTCGTAAAGCCAGAAGTTGAGATAAGGATTCTATCAAAAAAGAAAATATTTATCAAAAATTAAAAATTCATTTAGAAAAATGAAATCTTGCAATTACTTTAGATTTAGAAGATGAAGAAAGAGATTTAATTTATGATTTATTTTTACTTTCAAATAAACCTTTTATTTTTGCTGTTAATCTTGATGAATCAAAATTAAGTTTATGAGAAAATGATTTAAGACTTAAGACTTGAATACAAGATTTAAAAATACCAATTATACCAATATGTGTAAAATTAGAATTAGAAATGATGTGATTTACAGATGAAGAAAGACTTGAATATTTATCATCATTTTGAATTAATTATAATCCTACAGATATTCTTATAAAAACATGTTTTGATGCTCTTTGATTACAGTATTATTTTACGGCTTGAGAAAAAGAAGTAAAGGCTTGGACAATTAAAAAATGAGATAAAGCTCCTCAGGCAGCTGGTAAAATTCATACAGATTTTGAAAAAAAATTTATTAAAGCAGATGTAGTTAATTGGAAAGATTTAGTAGATTCTTGATGATGGTCTCAGGCAAAAGAAAATTGAAAAGTAAAGATGGAAGGGAAGGAATATATTGTACAAGATTGAGATGTAATAATTTTTAAATTTTGAGGATAAATTTTTATATGAATTTTTTTATAAAAATAATAACCGTAGTTTCAATATTAATATTGATGATATTTTATCTTTTTATAAATGTTTTTTTACCTTTAAATCTTAATTTTCTTCAATCTTCAAGTATAATTTATGATTCAAATAATATAGAAATTTGAGAGATTGTTTATTGAAACAAAATTCGTCATAGAGAAATTAAATATAATGAAATACCAGAATTTTATAAAAAAGCCCTTATATCACTTGAAGATAAAAGTTTTTATTATAATAATGGAATAAGTATTTCTTGATTAATTAGAAGTATTATTCACAATATTCAAGCTTGAAAAATTATAGAATGAGGATCTACAATTTCTTCTCAATTTATTCGTAATAATTTATGGTTAAATGAAAAACGTAGTTTTTGAAAAAAGGCTTTAGAATTTATTTATGCTATTAGATTAAATTGAAAATATAGTAAAAAAGAAATTTTAGAAAAATATGTGAATCAAATTTATTTTTGATATTTAAATTATTGATTAAAATCAGCATCGTATTATTTTTTTGCAAAAGAACCACAGAATCTTACAAAAGCTGAACAAATTGCATTATTAATTATTCCAAAAAATATTAAAAAATATGATCCTTATTTAAATTTTTGAAATTTTGAAAATAGATTTAATTTAATTTTAGATGCTTTAGAAAAAAATTGAATTATAAAACAAGAAGAAAAATATTTGATAAAAAATGAAAAATTATTTTTTAATGAAGATCATAAAAATAAATTACCTTATATCATAGATTTTTTAAATCAATCTAAAAAACACAATTTAAACATAGATTTAAAATCGAATTTAAAATTGACTATAGATTATAATTTAACTCAAAAAATAGAAGAAATAGCTAAAAATGTAATTTTTGAACTATCATGGAAAAATGTTAAAGATTATTGAATTTTAGTTTTTGATAAAGAAAGTAATGATTTAAAAGTAATGATATGAGGAATAAATTATTACAAACAAGAATGACAAGTAAATTCTACTTTAGCCTTAAGACAACCATGATCTACAATAAAGCCATTTACATATTTATTGGCAAGTAAAATATTATGATTTAAACCAGATGACACAATTTTGGATTTACCAATTAATTATAAAACTATTGAATGATATAGTTATTCACCAAAAAATTATTCACTTGAATTTCAACAAGAGGTTAGTTTAGCAGAAGCATTAGCTCAAAGTATTAATGTCCCAGCAGTAAATGTGTTATCTCAAATTTGAGTAAAAACTCTTTTAGATTTTTTAAAATTAATTTGAATAACATCATTAAATCAAAGTGAGGATCATTATTGATTAGCTTTGACATTATGAGTATGAGAAGTTAATTTATTTGAACTTACTAGAGCTTATTCTATTTTTACAAATGATTGAAAATTTTGTGAAGTAAATATTTTATTAAACAATACAAATTCATCTAATAATTGTAAATATGTTATAGAAAAAAAATATACTGATATTATAAATGAAATTCTTACTAATAGATATTATAAATTAGCGGGTTATCCTATAAATTCAGCTTTAGATTTTAAAGATAAAATCATTTTTTTTAAAACAGGAACATCTAGAAATTTTAGAGATAATTGGATTATATGATATACTTCCAAATATTTAATTTGAATTTGGGTATGAAATAAGGATGCTAGCAATATGAAATGAGTTAGTGGTGCTACTTGAGCATGAGAAATTTTTAGTAGAATAGTTAATTTTTTAGAGACAAATACCTTAGAAAATAAAATAGTAAATATAAAAAAGAATTCTTTACCATTTTTAAAAATCATATCTCCTTTAAATTGAGATGTATTTAAGATTGATCAGTTTAAGTCAAAAAATATTCAAAAAATAAAATTAAATTTTTCTACAAATATTGATTTTGATAAATTTGAGTGGTTATTAAATAATGAAAAATTAAAATGAGATTTTATTTCAGTTATGAATGAATGAGTTTATAAATTAAAAATACAATTATTTAAAAGTAATGAAATTATTAAAATAGATGAGGTTATTTTTAGAGTACAAGAATAAGGTAATTGGTAGAGTACTGCAAGTACAAAATTTGTGATTGATTTTTTTTTAAAAAAAATATAATTGTTAAAGTAATTTTAACAAAAATATAATGAAAAAAAATAATTTAGCTATTGTAAGACATTGAATTGCTGAATATAAAAATTTAGAAGTTAATGAAAGATGATTTTATAAAAGTGATCAATTTAAAAAACAATTTGAATTTACAAAAGATTTAAAACCTGAAACTCTAGAATGATTATCAAAACAGGCTCAAGATTTTATTGCTCAAAATTTTGAAGAATTAAAATCAAAATCGAGGATTCATTTTTGGACATCTCCATATTGAAGGACTATTGAGACAACAAATATATTTTTAAAAGAATTTGAAGATGCATGATTAAATGTTGAAAAAATTTGTATTTTTGAAAAAATTTGAGAGGTAAAAAATTTTTTATGGGAAATATTTAGTGCTCTTGTAGACTGAAAAGAAGTTGAGATTGAATGAAAAAAAGTTTGCTTTGATAAAACTAAGACAAATCCAAAAAATCTTAATTATTCAAATTATTTTTTTAATTCAGAATGGTTAAATATAGATAAAGAATATCTGCATTGACTTAATGTTTTTGATAGAATTAATTCTATCGAAAGTTATGATTCTGTTACAAATAGAAGCAAAATAGCTATTGACAGAATATTAAATTTATCAAACAAAGATAATTTAGTTTTATTTTTTTCACATCAAGCATTTACAGATTGGTTAACTGTAAATCAAGAAAATTATAAAAAATCTGGACAGTCACCAGGACAAACATATTTTATTAATGAAGACAGGACTTATAAAAAATTTTAATATTTTATTTTTTAATTTAAAAAAATGGACTTAAAAGAAAAAATTTCTGATTTATTAAACGATAAAATAATTAATATTGAAAAAATTAATTCATGATTTCTATCACAATGATTTAAATTAAGGAGTAAATCAAAGACATATTTTGCACGAAATATTATTAAAAAATTATGATGATTTGAATATTTATTAGAAGATAAAAAATCTTTTGAAATATCTCATTTTATGAGTCAAAATTGAAATATAAAATCATATTGAGTTATTGAATTTGAATGATCACAATATCATATAACTGATTTTTTTGAATGAAATATTTTATGGCTTTATAAAATGAAAGAGTCTCATATCATTCAAATAGCTCAGAAAATTTGAAATATTCATAAAAATTGAAAATTAAATAATCATTTTAATGATAATGAAAAAGCTATATATTATAAAAGAAGTTTTAGAGAAATATTAACAAATCCTGAAACTTTATTTTCTATTTATGAAATGCATATTGTTTGATCTAAAGAAAAAGATTTTTTTAAAGAATTAATTTTTAAAATGTTAAATACCTATTTTGATTATATTAACAATATTGATTTCAATCGTTTAACAACAATTCATTGAGATTTTTGGCAAGGAAATTTTTTGATAAATAAAGATGAACAAATTGAATTTATTGATTTTTCAAGAATTCCTTTTTGAGAACCATGAATAGATATTTGATGGTTTTTGACACAATTAGATATTGATATAATAGTTCAGACCGATACTTTTCAAAGTAACTATAAAAAATTATTTTTACAAAAATATATAGAAGTAACGTGAGATATAAAAATTGAAAATTATTTAGATTTATCAAGATTGTGGGTTTGATTTATAATGCTCTCACCTCTTACTCAATCATTTTTAAATTGGGAAGATGATAAAGTAAAAAAAGTTCAAGATTGGTTATTAAAAAATTAAAAAAATTAATTAAAATATGAAAAAACATGAAATTTTATTTTGAATTTTAAAAATACCTATAGAATTTATAATTATTTTTGTTTCATTTTTTTTGGCTAGATATTTAAGATTAATGACAGATTTAATTCCAAAAATACAATTACCTATCAAAACAATAGATACAGAATATTTAATCAATTTTGCTTTATTTTGAGCAACTTTGTTTATATTAATTTTTAGTTTTTCTTGACTTTATAAAATTAAAACTACAAATTCAAAAATAAAAGAATTTTTTGATATTATAACAAAAAGTATTTTATGGTTTATTATATATATTTCTATTTTATATTTGGCAAATTGATATTTATATAAAGTAGAAATTCCTAGATTAATAATATTTTTTACATTAATATTTTCAATTATTTTTTTAATATTTGAAAGATTTTTATTGAACAAAATTCAAAATTATTTGCTTGAAAAATGAATTTTAGAAAAAACAAATATTTTATTAATTTTAAATAAAATAGAACCAGAATTGTTAAATGAATTAAAAAAAAGTGGTCTATATAATATAGTCTGATATATTAATAACGAAAAAGTAGTATGATTAGAAATAACCTATTTAGGAAATGAAAAAGATTTATGAAATAAATTACAAAAATATAAAATTAATGAAATATTTTTTATCAATTCAAATTTTAGACAAGATCAATTAGTCCAAATTTTTGAATATTCTAGAATTTATTGAATTAATTATAAATATATAGCAAGCGTTTTTGATATTTCAAAAAGTAACACAGAAACATCATTTTTAGATAAATTTCCTATAGTAGAAATAAAAAGTATTTGATTAAATCCATGGGGCAGGGTAATAAAAAGAATATTTGATATTTTGGCTAGTATATTTTTTATAATTATTTCTATCATTCCGATGATAATAATTTGAATTTTAATTAAAATAGAAGACCCTTCTTGACCTATAATTTTTAAAAATCGTAGAGTGTGAAAAAATTGAGAAATATTTGATGTGTATAAATTTAGATATATGAAATGGGAGTTTTGTATAAAAGATGCTTATTGAATTGATGCAAAAAAAGATGCTGCTTTAAAATTAGAACAAAAATTAATCAAAGAAAAAAGCACAAGAAAATGACCTTTATATAAAATAAAGGATGATCCTCGTAAAATGAAAATATGAAATTTTATAGAAAGATTTTCTATAGATGAAATACCACAATTTTTTAATGTTTTAATTTGAAATATGAGTCTTATTTGACCAAGACCTCATCAACCAAGAGAAGTTGATTTATATAAAGAACATCAAAAAAGAGTACTTACAATAAAACCAGGTATTACGTGAATGTGACAAGTTCACTGAAGACATGAAAATGATTTTGATGATGAGGTAAAGCTAGATATTTTTTATATAGAAAATTGGAATATTATTTTAGATTTAAAAATTTTATTTAGAACATTAAAGGTTATTTTAAAAAGATAAAACTAAAATTGATCAATACTTGTACTCAGCACGAGCTAGTCTATTTTTGAAAGACTTATAAAATTAAAATTTAGGAAAACTAAATTCACTTTCTTTATATTTGAAGAAAATTGTTTGTTTCTTAATTAAAAAATCTTATTTTATCTGCGGATGGATGAGTCTTTAGTCTTTCTAGTGTTTTAGCTTCTATTTGACGAACCCTTTCTCTAGTAACTCAAAACTCTTTGCCAACTTCTTCTAAAGTATGAATATCTCATCAGTCTAATCAGAATCTCATAATTATAATTTTTCTTTCTCTTGGAGTTAGAAAATCAAGCATTTCATATAAATTTTCTTTTAATAAAGATAAGTTTGTAGATCTATCTGGAGTAAGATATTTATCATCTTCTACGAAATCTCATAAAGTAGTATCTTCTTCTCATCATATAGGAGAATCAAGAGATAAAATATCTTGAGAAATTCTCATTATTTGTCTTACTTTCCTTATATCCATATCAAGTTCTACAGCTAATTCTTCCATTAATGGTTCTCTTGCTAATTCTTGTGTTAATCTTCTAAATGTATGAGTAAATCTATTAATTGTTTCAACCATATGCACAGGTATACGGATCGTACGAGCCTGATCAGCAATAGCCCTAGTGACTCATTGTCTTATCCACCAAGTAGCATATGTAGAAAATTTAAATCATTTTTCAGGATCAAATTTATCTACAGCTCTAAATAATCAAACATTTCATTCTTGAATTAAATCAAGTAATCATAATCATCTTCAAATATATTTTTTTGCAATACTTACTACAAGACGCAAAT
>CAYRGR010000026.1:0-9496 GCA_964423755.1 uncultured Candidatus Peribacteria bacterium | reverse complement strand
ATTTTAATAGAAAAAAGAGTAAAATATATATATTTAAAAAATCATGATAAAATTTGATGATGATATTGAACTTATTGAATATTTTTATTATATAGAAGAATGCTTATAGTTATCCGTTTTTTATTTATTTTGTTATTTTTACTATCATCTTTAATAATTATAATCTTACTTTAATATGGCATTTTTTGAAGAAAAAGAATATGTTATAATTACAAAACACTATATAATAGCAATTATTTGAATTATAAAATTAATATTTTTTATTTGTATAGTAGCGTTTCTTACATTTTTTTGTTACAATTATAAACATTTAATTTGAGACTATATAGTAATGTATTTTATGTTACCAATAATTTTATTTATTTTAAATTATTCTTTTTTTAAGCTAATTTTATGATTTATTTTTTATTATAATAACTTTATATTATTTCTTAAAAATAAAATAATAATATTAAAAAGCTCACTTTTTATGATAGATAATTTAGAAATTATTAATATAGCAAAAGTAACTAAGATTGATGTAAAAATGCATGGTATATTAAAGGCAATTTTAAAATATTGAGATATTATAATAGAACAACAAAGAGATGAGGTTAGGATTTTGCGTTTTATGCCAAATCCATATAAAGCACTAAAAATTTTAAGTGAAACTTCTTCTTATATAGATAGCTCATGAAAGGAAAATAGTTTTTTAAAATTTAAAAAATAATTATGCCATTTATAATGAAAAATGAATCTTTCATCTGTAAATTTTGTAAAAAAAAAGTTAGTATTCATCCAGAATGATCAGCAAGAAATCATTGTCCATATTGTTTGTATTCTATGCATCTTGATAAAGATTTTCCTTGAGATAGAGCTTCAGATTGTGGTTCTTTAATGAAACCAATATGATTAGATTATAAAAAAAATAAATGATATATGATAAAACACAAGTGTTTAAAATGTTCTAAAGAAATTTTAAACAAAACAGCACCCGATGATGAGGCTTTTTTAGATAATTAATTTTTTTAAAATAAATAGTAATCAAATTATTTTTTAGACTTATAAATTATATATATTCAAATTACACTGATTGATGCTAGTACATAGCACAATATAGTTTACTTTAAAAGGTTCTTTTAAAATCAAAATTTAAGTAAATCAAATTTGCTTAGATTATATTATTATAAATCTTTTAATTTTTTTTGACAAAAAGTTTTTTTACTTAAAATTATATTAATATTATTAATTTTTTTTATGATAGAAGAAGTAAAAAATTGAAATAGTATCTTAAAAAAGAAAAAACAATCAAAAAATTTATGATTAAATAAATGAGATTTTTCGGAAAAAATTAATAACATTTTAGAAAATAATGAATTTGAAAAGGGTTTAATTTTTGAAAAACAAAATGAATTTGAAAAAGCAGAAAAGTATTTTGAAAATGCTTTTAATAAAGAACCAACAAATGTTAATATTTTTTTTCATTTAATTAATACATATATTAAAAATTCAAAATTAGATACGGCATTAAATTTATCTCATCAAATTGCACAATTAAATCCTGATAATAAATTTATATTTTATAAAATATGAGATATTTTTATTTTAAAATGAGATATAAATAATGCAATAAGTATTTTTAGTAATATTTTAGAAAAAGATAATGAAGATATTTATGCTCTATCTTCATTATGACAAATTTTTTTTCTCATAAAAGATTATGATCAATCTATAATATTTTTTAATCAAGTATTAAAAATAGATTCAAATATATCAAATCCATATTTTTATTTATGAAATATATATACAATTACAGAAGATTTTGAAAAGGCAAAAAAATATTATCAAAAATTTATAAATATAGATACCGGAAATAAAACAGGACATTTAAATTTATGAAAAATATTGGCTATACAAAAGAATTTTGAAGAAGCTATTTTATGTTTTATGAAAGCATTAAAAATAGATCCTAAATATGAGGAAGCATATATGAATTTATGATTTGTATATTATATGAAAAATAATGTTTCATTAGCAGAAAAAATGTTTAAACAAGTTTTATCTTTAGATACAAGTAACACAGAATATTATCTTAATTTAATACAATTTTGTTCAATAACTAATAATAAAAAATTATTCAAAACTACTATTAATAAATTTTTTAATTTAGATCCTAATAATGATAAATTAAGAGAATTATGTCAGAAAATATCTGATGATAATATGTATAATTTAAATTTACCAAACAAACAAAGTTTTCATTAATAAGCGTTTAGATTTGAAATGGGACGATATATTTTTGATGAAAATTGTTTTATGGTCTAGTGAGTAGTGAGACTTAGTTTAATTTAAAGGGTTTTTAAAAAGAAAAAAACTAAAAACCCAATTCTTATTAGGTATAATTATTTATAAAGCTGAATAATTTTTAATAAATTTTTGGAGATTTACTATTAATATAATCTTTCAAAGATTTTTCTAAAATATTTGCTACTTCAAAAATTTTTGCTTCTCATAATGTTGGTCATAAAATTTGTAATCAAACAGGCAGATCTATGTTATCTCAATCTTCCGGTTTTGCATATCAAATAGGTAAAGACAATCATGGTAATCAAGCCAAGCTTCAATTTACAGTAAAAATATCAGATAAATACATTTTAAGAGGATCTTCTACTTTTTCTCAAATTTTCCAAGCAACACTAGGAGATGTTGGTGTAATTATTAAATCAACTTTTTTAAAAGCTTCATTAAAATCTTTTTTTATTAATTCTCTAACTAAAGACGCTTTTTTGTAATATGCATCATAAAAACCAGAACTTAATACAAACGATCAAAGCATAATTCTTCTTTGTACTTCTTTACCAAATCCTCATGCTCTATTAATTTTGTATAATTCATTTATAGATTTTCATTCATCATTATTAAATCAATATCTAATTCAATCATATCTTGCTAAATTAGTAGAAACTTCAGCAGGCATTATTATATAATAAACAGCAAGTCAGTATTCTGTATTTGGTAAACTAATTTCTATTAATTCTGCTCAAAGTTCTCATAGTTTTTTGATTGCCTTTTGAATTTCATTATTTACCTGTTTATCAATTCATTCTTTAAAATATTCCTTTGGAATTCAAATTTTTACTCATTTTAAATTTTCTTTTTTCCAAATTTCAGGATCCAATTTAGAATTTTTATTAATACTTGTAGAATCAAGAGGATCGTATCAACTTGTAATATCATAAAGTAGACCTGCGTCTTCAACTGTTTTTGTAAAAGTACCAGGAGTATCTAGACTTGATGCCATTGCTATAATTCACCATCTAGAATTTCTTCCGTAAGTTGGTTTAAAACCAACTATTCAACACATCGAAGCGGGCTGTCTAATACTTCATCATGTATCTGTTCATAAAGCAGCAGGTACCATTCAAGAAGCTACTGCAGCAGCACTTCAAGAGCTAGATCAACCAGGAATTCTAGAAATATCCCAAGGATTTCTGGTTATCCTAAAAGCTGAATTTTCTCAACTTCATCACATAGCAAATTCATCTAAATTTGTTTTACCAATACTAAAAAATCAAGTATTTTTTAATTTTTTTATAATAGTAGAGTCATAAGGAGGAATAAAATTTTCTAACATTTTTGACGAAGCAGTAGTCTGAATTCATTTTTCACAAAATAAATCTTTTACTCAAATAGGTGCTCAAGCAAGAGGTGAATTAATATCTTGCTCCAAAAAATTTTTGTTTATATAATTAAAAGCTTCTATTTTTGAATCAAAGTTTACTATTCTGTCCAAAAAATAATTATAGACTTCTTTTTGTGAAACTTGTTTTGATTTTATATTTTTAATAATTTCTTTTAAAGATAATTTATGTAGTTCCATAGTTATATAATTAGTATTATTATAAAATTTAAATTTTGTGATTGTTAAAATTTGTATTTAAAGATTCTAGTTTTTGATTTAATTAGCATTATTTAATCTAGTTTTTAGAAAAACTATTTTTTTATTATATTAAAAATTATAAAAATAAAAATAAATTTTAAGAAAACATATAATAAGTATTGATATAATTGTAAAAAACATGTGGCCAAAATAATTAGTTTTTATTATTAAGGAGAGGTAAAATTAATTTATTTTTTTAATTTAATTTTCCTTGAAACAATGGAAATTAACAGAAATCAATAATGGATCAGGACATTATCGCCCTTCGTCTGAAAATCTACAGTATGTAAAAACACTCATGATAAAAAAGGGTATTAATACTTCAGAAACAACATTAAATGATTCTCTTATGAGAGGATTAAATCTTAAAGAAGTTGGTTTTTTTGAGAAATAAATCAACTCCCAACAAAAAAACTTCATCTTTACAGTTGAAGTTTTTATTACAAAAATTTTTTGGTAGACTGGGCGGGAATTGCTCCTCTGGGATATAAACTTCTCACCTCGCCATTTTTAAATTTAATATTCTTTTAACTGTAAACTGTCAACTATTAATGGTAGGTCCGGCGGGGATCGAACCCACGACCTTCGCCTTAAAAGGGCGCTGCTCTACCTACTGAGCTACGAACCCAAAAATAGTAGAAAATTAAAAGTGAAGGTATTTTATAAAATAGTTAGATTTTGTCAAAATAAAATTAATAATTTATTTAAATATAGCTTTAATTCTTTATTATTTAAAAAAATTTTTTTAAATAATTTTTTGCAAAGTTAAGAAAATATGATATTATGATAATGTTAAAAAAATAAGAATATTATTTCTTGTTTATCTTTATAAGATAAGTGTTTACAAAAATTTATGTATAAGCCATTTTTATATTCAAAAATACAAAAATTTATATCGTATTTTTTAATATTTGCTATTTTATTTTTAAATAGTTTTCATATACCTGTTTTTTTTAAGTTACAAGCGGAAGAAATTATAAATTATAATTTAATTTCTATAATTGTAGATGAGGATACTTATTCTAATTTAAGCTGAAAAATTGTAAGATATTCTCAAGATATACAAAAAAAATTGTCTAATACTAAAATTGTTATTTTTCAAGTTCCAAAAGATATCTTACCATATAAAGTTTCATTATTAAATGAAAAATTATTTTATGAATGAGATTGAAATTGATTATCTCAATTAATATGAACTATATTAATTTGAAAAGTTCCATTACCTGTAGTTCATAAAAATAATAAAACATTTTTAAGTATTTATCCATATATTGATTTTAATGAAAAACATTTTGTATATAATGTAGAAAAATGAATTTATGAAGCTACTAAAAACAGTATTACAGACACTAATGTAGAAATTTGGCATTCAGTAATTTCTCCAAATACATGAGATGAATCGCAAGATATTCAAAAATTAAATTCTTTTTTTGACAAAGATCATGATTTTTATATTAAATCTTGAGTTTTTCAATCATCTCTTCAAGATCCGTATGTATTTTATTATGATTGAAAAAGAGAAGAATTGGCTACCTCTTTAGTAAATTGGAAATGATATCAGTTATATTTACAAAATGTAGAAGATTTAGCATACAATAGATTCAATAAGCATTGGGCTACAAAATTACAAAAATTATTTGATTGATTTCAAAATAACGACATTGCTTCTGTGCTTACTTGAAATGATGAAATGACAAAATGAGTAAAAGATATTTTAAATCAGTATTGAAATACATCTTTAGAATTAGATAAAATACCGGATCTTCATACAAAAGAAATTATATTAAATATAGCAAAACAATTTTTTCAAGTTTTCAATGATAAACATATATGAGATATTTTAAAATTTATTTATAATACATGAAGATATTGAGAAGCAGGTAATAATATTAGAGTAAACGCACCAAATACATTAATATCAAAAAAAGATTTAATAGCAAAAAATACAATTAAAGATACTAATACTTTATTAGAAGATAGGATAGATCATTTGGTTTCAGGTTGACTTTCAAGGAATATGGCAATTTTAACATCTTATTCATATTCAATAAATCAATCATCTTGATCTTGAACAACCTCTTCATCATGAAATACTTATGAATATAAAAATTATTTTTTTGGTAAAGAAGCAAATTTAATTAGTTCTGCATCAGAGTGTAATATTACAAGATGATGAGTATCTGCTTGATCCGTTTTAGTTGAAGCAAATAGATGATATAATGTTTTAAATGCAGAAAATGATATTAAAATATTACAAGAAGATTTACCATTATCTCAATGTTTACCAAGTGCAAATGTAATTCATGTAAATACTTTTTGGTGATGAAATTCTCCAGCAAATATTGATATATCTAATATTGCAGAAAGTTGATTAAAATTAAAATATACTAATTATAATAATTTTGTAAGACCTATTTTTGATATTTGATGATCAAAAGAATTAAAAAAAGATTCAGAATTAAAAGTAAATTCTCCGTTAGATTGTTTTAATAATAATTTAATTTTACAACCATATATACATAAAATTACATCATCTAATGAATATTGAAACATTATAGAAAATACTACACATTGGCCAGAAGAAAAATGATGATTAAGTTATAGTTGTTTAACAAATTTAACTGGCAGTACTATTACTAATAATGAAAAATTAAAAAACATAATAGAATTATCTCATTCTTGATGTTTTATGAAAACTATTAATGTTTGAGATAAACGTTTTATAAATTATAGAAATTGTGTTAATAATAATATAACAGGATCAGGTTTAAATATTTGATCAAATGATAGTTCGTCTACTTGTACTAATTCACCAGCAAATAATGCTATAATTAGTGGTTATTGTGTAGGTGATTGTCATAAATGTATTACTAATTTTCATAATTATAATTTTAAATTAATTCCTTCTCATATAACTCATAAATCACCTACAGATGAGGAATTATGAATTCAATATATGAATATGACTACACCTTCTTTACCTGTAGATAGAGATAGATATATTGATTTTATAAGCGCAGCTTGAAACTACAAAAAAATAGAATATCCAAATTTATTTAGAATACGTATTCCAGAATGAAAATATTTAAATTATGAAAATGTTAATAAAAAAATTAAAGAAGTTTTGGATCAAAAAAGTAAAGAAATTAATGATATAATTAAATCTGAAATTCCTAATTGATGAGACGAAATTTATGATATTTTAAAAAGATGATCTTATCCTGCACCTAGTATAAATTTATATGAAACCATATCTTCTGATCAAAAAGCTTTAGATATGATTATTAAAAATGTTTTGTGGAATAATTATAATAGTGCCACTATTAAATATAAATATATTTTTGAACATTATCTTGATATAGATTGAAATACAAAATCTATTGATCCTTCACATAAATCTGATTATGAAATATCATATCTATGATGAGACTGAGATTATGCTAATATGTATATCAATATTGATCCAGATAAAAAATGAGAACTTAATAAAGATATAACTAATATTTTAAATAAAAATCAAGTCTTAAATAATCTTATTAATTGATCAAAAATAGCTAGTAGTAATAAAAATAATAAACCTTGAAAAGCAGCTAAATGTTGACCACCAGAATGAGTACCTATTTTTGAATGGATACCAGCAATTTTTTGTTGGTTAGGCACATTAGTTCCACCTATAGCTATACAAGAATGAAAATGTAGTAGTAATTCTTTATTATCATTAGATTGAGATAAAGATAATGATAATAATATAACTGGTCAAAAATATCTGCAAGATACTTCAAAAAATTGAGTTATTGATTGAGCAGAATTAATAAAAGATTGAGTAATTGAATTAACTACCCCAAATAAACTTTATAGTTATAATGAAACTATTCCATTAGAGGTTACATTAAAATATCAAGATAAAATTATTGCTGTAGATAGTACTTCAGAAATAAGATTTTTAATTGATAAAATTATTATAAAAAATGAATCATGACAAAATAGTATTATTTATAATATAAATTCTAATGATTCAAATATAAATGATAAAGAAATTATTAATAAATATGCAAATTTTATATCATTAAAAATTAAGGCAAGTAATTGAAAAGCAAAATATTCTATTGTATCTAAAGAAGAAGATGTAGATATTGTTTTAAGAGCAAGTATTGAAACTAAAGATAAAAATTGAAAAGTAATTATAAATAAATCAAGCGATCTTTTAATAATTCCTATTAGATGAGATAAGATAAATATTATTTCAAAATCTTGAGATAATATTACTTCTAGTTTTATAGCTTGAGATGAAAATAAAATATTTTTAGAATTAAATAAACAAGATAAAAATTTTAATGTTTTAGAAAATCAATTACCGTACATACTTAATATATATGATGATATATCAAAAGAAAAAATTAGTTGACCATATACTATTAATAATAACACTTATTCCTTTACAGATGTGTGAATTTTAAATAAGGTTTGAATTTATAAATTTGAATTGAAAGATAAGAGTTGATTAACTTGATACAAGACTATCACTATTTTACCTACAAATTTAAGTGAGATTAAAATTACACCATCATCTACACAAGTTGTAAAATGAAATGAATTTACAGTATTTATAGAATTATTAGATTTTTTTAAAAATTATACAAAACAAGATTTGTATAAAATTAAATGAATTATTTCAGATTGATGATTATTTACTTCTAATAATTCACAAAATATAGAAATGTCTTTATTAGATTGATTTGCTTATTTTAATATAAAAACATTAAAAACATGAAAATTAGCAATAAAATTTCATGCATTAAATACAAATATAGAATCACAAATTCTTAATGTAGAAGTTGTTGATAAAGCAAAAATTAATGTTAATATTGAACAAAAAGATAACATTATAGTTTGAAAAGAAAAACATAAAATTAATATAGACATATTAGATCAAAATTGAAATTTATTAAACGATTTTAGTTGAGTAGCTAATTTTGAAATTCCTTCTATTCATTGAATTATAGAGCCAAATTTTGTTAAAATTATTAATGGTAAAAATGCCGAAGATGTTTATTTGATACCAAATTTTGTTGCAGGTCAAAATATTAAATTAGGAGTAATAGTTCCATGAATAAATGATATAACATGAAATTTGGTTGATATTTTACCAGATGTTCCAATTAAAGTCTGATTGATTTCTAATAAGCCAAAATTAGAAGCTAAATTGTGAGAAAAGACTAATATTAAAGCAACAATGTATGATAGATATTGAAATGTTACATTTAATGATTCTAATCATAGTGTTAAATTTGAAATTCTAGATGAATATAAAAAATATATCAATTTTAAAGATGATACTTATAGTATTTCTTTATCATTAAATAAATGAGTTTCTTCAACAGAAATATTTACTAGTGATATACCATGATTTGCTTTTGTTAAGTGAGAAGTAAGCCCAAGTTTAGCAAATAATACTTTTACTCATACAGATGATTCTTGAAATTCTATTACTGTTTCTTGAATTTCAGAAAATATATTAAATTTAGAAACTTATTATTTATTTAATAAAGAAAAATTAAATAATATTAATTATAATTC
>CAYRGR010000025.1:0-9897 GCA_964423755.1 uncultured Candidatus Peribacteria bacterium | reverse complement strand
AAATATTCTAAATCTTCAAATGTTTTTACTAAAATAGGAAGAGGTTTTATAAAATCTCTTCATTTAATTGCATATATTTTTTTATAATTATTTTTATCATAAATATTACATGCAAATCAAAAACATGTATCTGTAGGTATTACATAAATCATAAATTAATTTAAAGTAAAAATATAAAATACAAATTTCGTTCGTTTTATAGAAAGATAAATTTAGTTTGTTATGGGTTTGATTTGGCAAATTTATGATGGATGAGTTTTTTAGATTAATTATTTACTTCTCATGTATTTTGTGATCATGAATTATTACTTCAGGTTAAACTTGTAAGATTTGAAATATTTTCAGTTAATTCATTTATAGAATCTTTTGTTTTTTTAGCAGAATCAACAACTTTATTAGTTTGTGATATTTTTTCATTAATAATATTTTTTGTAGTATTAATACCTCAACTTATTGTATTTGTAATATCTTTTGCTTTATCAATTATCTCTTCAGAAGATTTAATTTTTGTTAAATTTTCTCAAATATTATCAGCAAGATTTTTTAAATCTCTTATTTTTTGATTTAAACTTAAAACTCATATTTTACTTGCTAAATTATCTGTAAGATCTGGCAAAATAAATACAGAAATGATATAAAGAATAATTATAATTAAAAATCAATAAATTATTTTCATAATATTTTATTTAAATAAATCATTTAAAGAATCACAATTTTTTAATGATTCTCTTAGTGAAACAATGTCTGAATCTTGAATATTTTGAATATTATTTTTATTTATTTGTGTTTTTTCTATTTCTCAAGTTTTAATAGTACCGACTAATCATATTTCAGCTTTAGCTATTCATGCTGTTTTACATTTAGGGCAAATAATTTCCATATTAACAGAATTTCATGCAGTTCAAAGTATATTTATATTACTTTCTGTAACTATAGAATTACATGCCTTACATTTAAAATGAGTCAATGTTGATTCTACAATATTTTTTAAAATTAAATAGTTCATAATTATTTTGTTAATGATTTAAATTATTTTAACTAAAATCTAATTTCTATATTATTATATATTATTTATTCAATATTATCAAGAAATTTATTAATTCTTACTATTGACTTTTCTTTTCATAGTATATAAATTAACTCAAATGCTCATGGAGAAAATTCTTCTCCGCTTAAACTAACTCTCACAGGCCACAATACTTGTCCATTTTTCATTTCTGTTAATTTTATTTTTTCTATAAATTTATTTTTAATATCATCTAAATTGTCAAAATTATTTGAATTTAAAATCTCTAAAGCTAATTCTAATGATTTTTTTACAATTTCAAGATTATTTATTCACATTTTTTCATTAATAAGTAAATTTGTTTTTATTTCTGGCTCATTATAAAAAAAAGTAGTAAGTAATTTAAAATCCTCAAATTTAATTAATTTCGTTTGCAATTCTTTAATTATTTTTAGATTATATTCTTTTGGAAATTTAGAAAAAATATTATTATAAAATGGAGGATCATATTCTTTTAGATATTCCTCTAATTTGTCATAAATATAGATAGTTTCTGACTTTTTAATATATTCACTATTCATCCAATTTAATTTATTTATATCAAATAATGCTCATGATTTATTACAATCTTCAAGTTTAAAAATTTGAACTAATTCTTCTTTTGAATAAATTTCTTTTGTCTCTCATTTACCAGGATTCCATCATAAAAAAACTATAAAATTAAATAATGTTTCTGGCAAATATCCTATTTTAATAAGATCAAATACTGTAGGATCTCATTTTCTTTTTGCAAATTTTCTTTTATTTCAAGTTTCTTTATCTATAATTACTATTAAAGAAGGATGAGCAAAAATAGGAGGATTCCATCACATTTGTTTAAATAATAAAATATGTTTTGCAAGAGATGGTAACCATTCTTCAGATCTAATAACGTGAGAAGTTTGCATTAAATAATCATCAACCAAATGAGCTAAATGGTAAGTAGCATTTCAATCACTTTTTAATAGAATACTATCATCTAATGTATTAGTTAAAATTTTTTGTGTTCAACGAATTAAATCTTGAGTTATAATAGTTTCATTTAAAGGAATTTTGTGCTTAATTACATAAGATTCTCAATTATTTAATTTATTTTTAATTTCATCTTCTGTAAGATTACGACATTTATAATCATGATTATCTTTTACTTCAAAAATCTCATCATCATTATGTTTTTCTTTTGGGCAAAAACAATAAAATGCAGCTCATTTTTTTATTAATTCTTCTGCATATTTTTTGTATAAATCTTTACGTTTTGATTGTACATAAGGTCAAAATTCTCATTTTTCAGGAATATCTTCTCACAAAAAACCTTCATCTGGATCAATTCCAATCCATTTTATAGCTTTAATAAGAATATCTGCAGTACCAGGTACAAATCTAGCTTGATCTGTATCCTCAAGTCTTAAATAAAAAACTCAATTATTATGTTTTGCTGTAAGCCAAGCATAAATTGCAGTACGCAAATGTCATATATGAGGATTACCTGTAGGACTGGGTGCAAAACGAGTTTTACAATTCATAAAAATTAAATTATTAATTATAATTATACTTTAAAAAAATTGTTTGACTCCGCCAGCTGGCGGATAGTCTAATTTAAAGGGTTTTTTAAAAAGAAAAAACTAAAAACCTATTTTTATTATATATATAAATAAATAAAAGCAAAATAAAAACAAGGTTATATTAACCTTGTTTTTAAAATACAAAAAAATTTAAATTATTTAATTTTTAACATTTTTTTGTTCAAGCTTATTTTGAAGATTAATCAATTAATTTAATATTAATTGCTTGTTTAGTACCAGGCTTGCTACCTTTTCAAATTTCAAAAGAAACTTTTTGTCATTCTCTTAGAGAATTAAACGTGTCAGTTCCTCATTCAAAAGCAGTAAAATGAAAAAATAAATCTTCAGGAAGTCAATCTGCTTGAATAAATCCAAATCATTTATTCAAAACTTTTTTAATTACTCCCTCTAATATTGTACTTTTTGTACCTTCCATAAATTAAAAAATAATAAAATAAAATAAAGTATAGTGCTTATATTATTATTTAATAAAGTATTATATTTAAAGTATAAACTAAAAATATATATAAAAAACTTGAACTTAAAATTATTAATATAATCAAAATACTCTATTAGCTTAATTTAAATTTTAAAAAAAGCAAGTTTTTTTGACTTTTAATTTTATTAAATATAATAAAATCTATTATTATTAATAATTTTTTATGGAAAATATATATATATTTGATTGACTTTCAAAACAAGAGGTAGCTTATTTTTTATTGATGTGACAAAATCAAATTTTTAAAAAATGAGAGATAATAATTAAAGAATGAGAACCTTCTAATAATCAAGCTTATGTAATTAAATCAGGATCTGTTAATATTTCTAAAACATGACAATATATAACTAATCTGAAATCTTGAGATATATTTTGAGAATTAGCTCTTATAGTAGATGAACCTAGATTTGCTACAGTTACAGCTCATGAAGATACAGAAGTTTTAATTTTTATTAAAGATGATTTTTTAATGCTTTGCCAAAAATCTGCAAAATATGAAGAAATAAAAAATAAAATTTTATCTCGTATTAAAGATAATTTTTATAGAAATGATTAAAAAATAAAAATAAAACTATATTTATTTTAATATTTTAAATTTATTATTATGAAATCACAAATTTTTGATACAAATTGATGAAATATTTTTACTCCAATTAAATTTATTATAAAAATCGTAGCAATTATTATTCTTATAATATTTTTATTACCTTTATTTTTTGGTTTATTTGGTACAGTATGAGCATGAGAAAGATGAGTGTTATTAAGATTTTGAGCTGTACAAGATAAGATTTTTGATGAATGATTATATTTTAAAATTCCTTATATAGATTCTGTTGTAATAATTGATACAAAAATTCAAAAAGAACAAACTGTATCAGATTCTGCATCTAAAGATTTACAAATTGTAAATACAGTTGTTGCTTTAAATTTTCATATCAAACCAGAGAAAGTAGCATATATTTATCAAAATGTATGAGTAAATTTTAAAGAAAGAATTATAGATCCTGCTATACAAGAATCTATAAAAGCTTCTACTGCAAAATTTACAGCAGATCAGTTGATTACATCAAGAGAAGCAGTAAGAGAGGAAATTAAAAAATTATTAAAAACAAAATTAGAGCCTTTGTGAATTATTGTAAATGATATAAATATAGTAAATTTTAATTTTTCTACTTCTTTTAATAAGGCTATTGAAGAAAAAGTAACAGCTGAACAAGAAGCATTAGCTGCAAAAAATAAACTTGAGAGAATTAAATTTGAAGCAGATCAACGTATTGCAGAAGCAAAATGAAAAGCTGAAGCTATGAGAGTTGAATCTGAGGCATTAAAATCTAATCCTGAAGTATTGCAATTAAGAGCATTAGAAAAATGGAATTGAATATTACCACAAGTAACCTCATGAACTATACCATTTATTAATGTATGAAATTTTTGAAAATAAAAGATTTTCTGATTTTATTTTCTTTGTATATTTAATTTCTAAGTGCTTTTTACTCAAATTATACCTTAAAAAAATTGTTTGACGGTTTTTGTGGTAGCGAGACCTGGTATAATTTAAAGGGTTTTTAAAAATAAAAAAAATCGAAAACTAATTTTCATTAAATATATAAATTTTAATACTTGAAAATATTATTTACTTACTTTTTTTATAAAGTAATCTTCCAAAGATCATTTTATATTTTTTACTTTTTCTTCTACAATTATTTTCCCTTTATTAATTATAGCAAATCTATCACAGATATTTTCTACATCAGAAAGAATATGTGTATTAAAAAATACTGTAGTTCAATTTTTTTTCAGATTTAAAATTAGATCTTTTGCCATTTTTCTTCAAATTGGATCAAGGCCACTCATTGGTTCATCTAAAAATACAATTTTAGGCTCATTGATTATTGCTTGAGCTAAGCCGATTCTTTGTAACATTCATTTTGAATATTTTGCAAGTAATTTTTCTCAATCTCAATCTAATCATACCTTTTTTAAAACAGAATCTATTTTTTTCTCTAATTTATTTTTATCATTATAAAAAAAATTTCAATTAAATCTTAAAAATTCTTTTCAGTTTAAATGTTTGTATAAATAAGCATTTTCTGGCATAAAACCAATTTTCTTTTTTGTATCATTATTTAAAGAATTACTTCATAAAATCAAAATCTCTCAACTATCTGCTTTAATTAGATTTAAAATACATTTCATAGTCGTAGTTTTACCGGCTCAATTTGGTCACAAAAATCAAAATACTTCATTTTCGAATATTTCTAAATTAACATCAAATAGTACTTGTTTTTTATCTAAAAATTTATTTAGATTTTGTATTTTTAAAATAGATTTTTTTATCATAAATTTATAAATTAATATAATTCAATATTTTTATAATGTTTTAATTGTATTTTTCAATTATTTTCTAATATAGAAATAAAGTCTGCTTGTACATTTTCTTCTGAAATTTTATTTTTAATCATATAACTATATATAGCATAATAAAATTTACGTTTTTTTAATTTTGTCATTGCTTCTTCTGGATTTCCATAATTGATATTAGTCCTATATTTTACCTCTATAAAAACAAATTTATTATCAAATTTTGTTATTATATCAATTTCTCATCATTTTATATAATAATTATTGTCTATAATTTTATATCAATTTTTTCGTAAATAATTTATAGCAATTATTTCTCAATTATTTCATTTATTTTTTGAAGTAGACATTTTATTCTAAATTAAAATTGTCTATATCATCTTTTATCCTTATTTCAGTATTAACTTTTGGATTGTAATAATTAATAAGTAATTTAATTAATTCATCTTTTTTTATTATTTCAGTTTTTAGTCACATATTTTCTAAACTCAATTTAATAGTATTTAATCTTTTTAAATTTTGTTTTTTTAAATTTTCTATATTACGTCTTTTTTCTCTAATTGATCATACACTTTCTTCTGATGTAATAGCAGCCCAAAAATTTCTAAATAATCAAAAAAAGCTTGTATCTCTAATACTTTTATTTTGATCATTATCAAAAGGCACAATTATATAAAAATCTTTTTTCATTATTTGAGCCAAATCTACTAGATTTACTAAAAAGTCAATGTATTTATAAGTTTGTTCTTGTAAAAGAGGATTTATTTGTCTTACTGCAAGATTTTTAAGTTTATTAATATAGCCTTCTATATCTACTTTTAAAGATCTTACTATTATTTGTATAGGAAATCTTAAAGTATTTAAAAATCTTTGATAAGCATAAATAATAGAATCTTGTTCTTCCTCGCTTTTTAAATTAAAGTTAATTGAATGTACTTTTAATACCATTCTCGAAGAAGAATCTTTCATTATTATTAAATTATCTCTAATTTCTGAAATAGGCAAATATCTTTGAGTAGTAGAATCTCAAATAATTTTTTTAGTAGATTTTACTGATTTAGTAGTCTTGTCTTCCATTTTTTTTATAATTAATAAAATTATATTTTTTGTAATTTATTCTCTACATTCTCAAAAATTTCATGATTTTGTATTAATTCTACATTAGATTCAGTATTTTCTTTATTAATTGGTATATATCAAATTTCAATATTAGTATAACTATCTACTCATTTTGACCAAATTCTTTCTTTAGAATTTATATTAAGTCTTAGTAAATTTAAAAAATATGGTAAAAAAGTCATTTCACTATAATTCCATAATGCAATAACAATTGCTATTCATAAAATTATCAATCAAGGAAAAATTGCTATTTCACCTGCAAAATTTTTTTCTAATGATTTAAATACATTATATGCAATTCATCATCATATCATAATAATAATTAATTGACGTAAACTAAATATTGCTATAATCTTATCTTCATTTTCTATCTGTACAGGTATTTTGTATTGCATAATTAATTTAAAATAGAAAGTATTAATTTTTTATTAAAATAAATTTATATATACTCAAGTAAAATTGTCTGACGGTCTCGTGGTAGTGAAACCTAGTCTAATTTAAAAGGTTTCTAAAAAGAAAAGAACCGAAAACTAATTTTTATTAGATATATTATAATCTATAATTGATTAAATATCAACAAAAATCTTATTTTTCTTTTGACTTTTTTTCTTTTGATCTTATAAATATAAGAAATTTTATTATTAATTTTCATTTTATGGGTTTCGATTTTATTAAAAATAGAAAAATATTTTATTTTATAGCTGTTATAATAATAAGTATTTCTATTTTTTCGATGTCGTTTCTAAATCTTAATTTATGAATAGATATGACTTGATGAATGCAATTAGAATATGATTATACAAATAATGTAGATATAAATAATTTTAAAAATATTGTTAATGATTTAAAAAAAGATTTTAAATATAATGATAAAGATTTTATAAATAATACTACAGTTTATAAAATAATATGACAAAATAAATTTATAATAGAAGCTGGATTAAATAAATTTTCTAATGCAGATTTACAACAAATAGATAATCTTAAAACAAAATTTAAAGATGCTTTAAATAAAGAGTTATTTGCTATATCTTCTTCAAAAATTACTTTAAGTAAATATGTAAATATTTGAGAAACATTTTGAAGTTATATAAAAAATACAGCATATATAACATTATTTCTTGTAATATTTTTTATATCAATATATATAATGTGGGCATTTAAATGATCAATAGAGTGATTTAGTAGTTTTTCTTTTGCTTTTGTTACATGAATATCTTTATTTCATGATGTAATAGCTGCATTATGATTTTATATTATTACATCATTTTTATTTCCTGAATTTAAAATAGACACATTTTTTATTACTGCAATGTTGACCGTTTTAGGTTATTCAATAAGTGATACTATTGTTGTTATGGATAGGATTCGTTTTAATTTAAAACAAAAAATAAATAATAAGTTAAATTTTAGTGTAATTGTTAATAATTCTATTAATGATGTTTTTACTAGATCCATTCTTACATCATTCACTATTCTTATAGTTCTTACTGCAATGTTTTTTGCTGGTCCTATTAGTATTAAAGGATTTGTATTAGCAATGATATATGGTACAATTTTTGGTACATATTCTTCGATAGCATTAGCAGCACCACTTCTTTATGATATTAATAGTAAACGTAAATAATCTTTTCTTATAAATTTATTATTTTTTGTTTTCATTCATATCAAATTGTCTAATTTTTAATTGACTTTCAATAATATTTTTTAATATTTCTGAATCTTTAAAAAAGTGATAAGTAGACCAAGATAAAAATAATAGTCACATAACTGTTCATATAGCAAATAAAATTCATAAACTTAAATTATATAAGAGAATCTTCCATTTACTTTTATGAATTTTGAAATATTCATTTGATTCTAATCATTTTAAAACAGTTGTTAATTCTTGCATAATAGAATAAAGGGCTTTTGTATTTTTTAATAATTCTTTTTGTACTATTCAATTATGTAAAAGTTCTTTTTCTACAATAGCAGAATAAATAATTTCTTTTTTGTTAAATTGTTTAAAGTTTTTTGTTTCTTTCATTTTACTTTTTAAAAAATAAATATATTATTATTATACATTTTTTATTTTTTAATCAATTTTTTTTATGGGTTACGCTTTATTATTTATATTTATAATCATATTAATTACAAGTATAAAAATTGTAGAACAAAACACAGTACTTGTTATTGAATTTTTATGAAAATTTAATCGTATTATGACTGCATGATTAAATTTTAGAATACCAATTTTAGAAGTTGTAGCAGAAAAAATTACACTTCGTCAACAAAATTTTGCTATAGATGGTAAATATCCTTCAAAAGATAAAGTAATGGTAGATATATCTACAAATCTTATTTTTGTAGCAAATCCTTCTTGATCATGAATTTATAAATATGCTTATATTTTACAAGCTAGAGCTCAATCTATCTGAGCTATTATAGAAAATTCATTAAGGACATATATAGCAAAAGAAACTCATGAATGAATTTTAGAAAAAAAAGAAGAATTAGCTATGCATATTCGTGCAGATTTGGAAAAACAGTTTGAAGAATGGGGTATGGATATAATGAGTTTTCAAATTACAAATGTTAATTTTCCAAAAACTATTACAGATGCTATGTCTGAAGTTGTGGCATCAGAACAATTACGTAAAGCAGCAGAAAATAAATGAGAAGCAATAAAAATTCAAGCTATAAAAGAAGCTGAAGCAGAAAAAGAAAGAAAAAGATTACAATGAGAATGAATAGCCCAAGAAAGGGAAGCAATAGCTTGTTGATTACAAAAATCTATTGAAATAGTTCAACAATTTACAAAACAATCATCTACAGAAATCTTAGCAATTTTAACTCTTACTCAATATCTTGATACATTAAAAAGTATGTGAACTACACCAAATTCAAAAGTAATTTTTATGGATTCTCATGTTGGTAAAACTACAGAACTTTTACAACAACTTACAGCATCTTTTGAGTCATCAAATAATAAATAATTATAACAATAATATTATTCATTATTAACAGCTTATTGTTGATAATTTGTTAGTTTAGACTTTCTGTTTTATTAAAACAGAAAGTCTAATTTTGTTATATAATTATTTTTAAAACCCACACAGAAAGTGTAAAACAAAATTTTTTTAAATGAATTTTTCAAAAGATTTCTTTTTTTTTTTTTTTTTTGATATCTCAAAATATTCATATATAATAAATTAGCTAATAGCTAATCAAAGTAAATTAAAATAAATTAAGAGAATTGTTTTAATTTTTGAAAGAGAATTCATTCATTCCAAACCCATCCCCAACCCTTTACTTTTTAAAGGGAAGGG
>CAYRGR010000024.1:0-9898 GCA_964423755.1 uncultured Candidatus Peribacteria bacterium | reverse complement strand
TTTTACATATAAAACTTTTATAGAATGAAATGATAATATTCCAAAAGAACTTGATAATTTATTTTTAATTTTAAAAATAAGATTAATTTTATCAAAATACTGAGTTGTTAATTTAAAAAAAGCATTAAATAATTATATTTTTGAGTTTGATAAAAATACTACAGTAGAAAAAATTAGAAATTTTTTAGAATTTGATAAAGATAAAAATTTTGTAATTGTAACCATCCATAAAATCAAAGTAAATACAGGTTTTTGGAAAAACGATCTAGATTTTTTAAATATATTTAAGTAATATTGTTTCTTAAAATCACTAAATTATTATTTTTAACCTCAACTAAAGAAATATATTGATTATTGTTTTTGATAAAATATTTTTCTCATTCTTTTAAATTAAATATATTTTTTAAAATTATTCAATTTTTAATTTGATTAATATTTGTCTCGTCCAATTCTATATTTTTAAATCACGGAAATATTATATTATATCAAATATTATCAGTTATTTTAATCTCTTCTATATTTTTTGCTTCAGATAAATAAAGGTTTCAAAATCTAGTTCTTATTAATTTTGTCACATATCATCATGCTCATAATTTTTTTCATAAATCTTCAGCTATAGATCGAATATAGGTTCATGATGAAACTTCCATTTCAATAGTAATTTTTGGAAACTCAAAATCAATAATTTTATATGAAAAAATAGTTCTTTCTTTTGGTAAGATTTCAAATTTTTCATTTTCTCGTGAAAGATTATATGCCCTTTTTCAATTAATATTTATAGCGCTATATTTATGAGGCACTTGTTTTATTTTTCAAAAAAAATATTTTTTAATTATTGTATTAATTTTTTTAAGAGTAATTGTTTTTGATTTTTCAATTAAAAATTTTTTATCTAAAAAATTAATTTCCGAACCCAAATCTCAAGTTTCTGTAAATCAATCTAAACTCATCTCAAAATAATATGTCTTATTTTGTTTATCTAAATATGCAAGCAGTTTTGTAGAATTATCAGTAGCAACAAAAAGAAGTCACTCCGCTAGTGGATCTAGAGTGCCACAGTGTCAAATTTTATTAATTTGAAATTTATATTTAATTTTTTTTAAAGCAAAAAAACTTGAAATACCTTTTGGTTTATTTATTACATAAAACATACTGTTCTTGAATTTTATTTTGTTCATAAAAATCTAAAAGAGTCCTATTTTTCTTTAACTTAATTTTATTTTTATATTTAAAAGAAAAAAACAAAACAGAATACATTATTTCATATACAGCACAAAACATATCAGCAAATTTTAAAACCCAAAAATTTTTTCATTTTTTAGTTTTTATAATTTTTCTTCAAAATGGATACATATGAGACTTAATCAATTCACTAGTTTCCTGATTTATTAAAAATTTCTGAGCATTATAAGAAGCAATAAGTCAGTGTTTATAAGATTTTATATCTGTAAAATGAAAATCATGTAATAATCATGCTAATGTACAAACATGAATATCTGCCTTTAAAAATTTGGCAATTTTATAAGAAAGAACAGAAGTATTTATTAAATGCTCATATCTATTAAAAAATATATGATGCCTGTAATTTTTTAATTTTATAAAATCAGGGTCATTTAAAATATTTCATATAATACCTAAAATGTTTTTATTTAAATCTAAGGTTCTCTTTTTTCTTTTTTCTTTAATTTTTTTAAGCATATAAATATTTTTAATAAAAATTATTTATTTATAAAATACATAATAGCATATTTTATTTTTTTTACAAAATTTTATTTTATAACATTAGCAATATTTAAAAATGGTAGCAATATTGCCATAATTATAACTCATACAATTCATCATATAAACAAAATAATTACAGGCTCTATTGCTGCGGAAAGCCCTTTTATTTTATTATCTAGCTCTTTTGAATATTTGATAGATATTTTTTGTAGCATTTTTGATAAGGTTCATGTTTGTTCTCAGATTTTAATTGATGTTACAAGTTCTATAGGAAAAGCAAGTTTTTTTACACTTAATTTGTTTATGTTGCTATTTTTATTTCATAAAACAGCATTACTAAAAGAATTTCAGTTTTTAATTTCTTCTAAAATGCGTAGTATTTCTTTTTTATAATAATAATTATTTATTCAGTTTTGTGTAATAGAAATAGCTTTATTTATAATAATACCAGAAGAAAGAAGAGTGGATAAAAAATCAGTAAAATTTATTAAAATTTTTGTTTTTAAAATATTTCAAAAAATAGGAAAATTTAAAATATTTTTATCAAAAAAATAAGAAAACTTACTATTTTTCTTATAAAAAAGTAATAAAAAAAATATAATTAAACTAGCACCAAGTAAAACAAAAATTCAATAATTTATAAAAAAATGACTAATGTTTATAATTGTTTGTGTTATATAAGGTAAATTTATATTTGATTCACGATAAATTGATTCTATTTTTGGAATTACATAAGTCATTATAACTATAAGCATTAAAATTGTTACAATAACAATAGATATAGGATAAATTAAAACTTGTTTTATTTTATTTTTTAAATCCATTTCTTTTTCTTCTTTTTGTGTTATTAAATCAAAAGATCTTCACACTTGTCATGTTTGTTCTCAAATTTCAAGCATTGTAACATCAAAAACATTAAAAACTTTTTTTAATTTAGAAAAAATTTGAAACAAACTCTCTCAATTATTAATTTGATTTTTAGTATGAATACACAAAGCCTCAATGTTTTTATTTTCTGATTGTAAAAGCAAAATATCCAATGCTTGAATAATTGGAATTCATGAACCTAAAAGACTTCATATATTTTCTATAAATAATAATTTTTGTTTACCATGTAGTTTGATAGTTTTCATTTTAAGTTTATTTTTATAAATTTTTTAAATTAAGTCATTTTTCGTTGTTGTAAAAATATAAAACAATTTTATTTAAGTATACTATAAAAATGAAAAATTTGCAAAAAACTAAAAGATGAATAGGATTAATATACTTAATAAATTAATTAAAGTTTTTTTAAAAATACTTTAATTAAAACAAATCTCTTTATTAAAAGATATTTGATTAATTTTTCTTAGGTATAATTAATTTTAATAAAGGATTATATTTTTTAAATTTTAAATTATGTTTAAGTTTTTTAATGTTTCTAATGAAGAAAATAAAGAAAATATATCTATAGATGTAAATAATAATATAGAAATAGAAGATGAAAATGTGGGACAAATAGCATTGGATATTTTGGAAAGCGAAAGCCTTGTTGTTATTATAGCGCCTCTTGCTTGAGTAGATATATCAAATGTTGATATTTCTATATCTAAAAATGTACTTACAATTTCTTGAGAAAGAAATAGGCCAGATATTTATAATAGTACATCAAAAATATTAATTGAAGAATGTTTTTTTGGTCCATATTCAAGATCAGTAATATTACCAGAAAATTTAGATTTTAATAAAATAAGGGCTGTAATGGAAAATAATTTATTGATTATAGAAATTCCAAAACTAAAACTTGATTCTTTCAATATTAAAATAAATAAATTAGAAAGTTAATATTTAAATTAAAAAAATGTTATTTAAAAAAGAAAAGACAATATCTAAATGAATAAAAAAAATTGATGCAGTAATTACATGAATTATTTTAGGTTGAATTATAGCATCTGTTTATTGAATAAAAAAATACGAAGAATCTAAATTAAATCAAGAAAACAAAATTAAAAAAGAATCATTTTTTGTAAAATTAATTAAAAAACTTTTATGAAAAAAATAATTTTTTTAATAACATGTTTTTCAATTATAGTTTTTCATTATTGTTTTTCAGAACAATCTACAAGTATTTATCCTACATGATCTGATGAGATTGTGAAGTGTTATAAAATGATAGAAGAAAATAAACCATGAACTAATAATATTAAAAATCCTCTTAATTCTAAAAAATATTTAATTTGTGAAAAAGATGGTAATATAAATCATTTATATCAAGCAGTTCTGGATGTTTTATTTACAGATATTGATAATAAAGTAGAAAGTTATTTAGAGACCTTACCAAAAGAAAAAATTGATTTAAAAGCATGTAATGATGTAAGCGATAAATTTTCTTATAATAAATGAGATTTTTATAAAAAATATAAGGAAGTCTGTGAAACAGGAGTAAAAGATTATATTGCTGAACTTATGAAAAATAAAAAAGAAATATGAATAGAAGTAAATATAAGCGGAGGTATAGAAAATTTTTTAATAAACAACTCATCAAAATGTATTCCTCTTGTTGAAACCAAATTAAAATCTTATGAAGATACAGCATGGCTTATTTTAAATCGTAACATTGTAGATTCTTATAAAAAAGATAAACAAAAATTTATGAACGATCTAAAAGGTAAATACAGAAAACTTTTATTAAGCCTGACTGAATATATGGCTCAAGTTTTAAAAATAAATAATCAATGGAACAAAGCAACTAAAAAAGCTCAACAATAATTTTTATTAAAAAACACTAATTGTTTAATTAATACTAAAACAGAAATGAAATTTTATAAATTTACTAAAAATTTTAGACTTGAGATTTTTTTAAATAATTCTTAAATTTATAAATAAGAATTAGTTTTTGGTTTTTTTATTTTTTTAAATTAAATTAGATCTAGTTAATGTGAGACCGTCAAATAATTTATATTCATGATTTTTTAATATACAAATAATGTCAAGCTTTTTATTAAAAAAATATAATATTTATCCCAAAAAATCTCTTTGACAAAATTTTTTAACAAATAATGATATTTTAATAAAAATAGCTACATATTTGGAATTAAAATGAAAAAATATTATTGAGGTTTGACCATGATATTGAGCTTTAACGGAAAAAATTTTATTACAAAATCCTATATCATTAGAGCTTGTAGAACTTGATAAACAAATGATAGAAACAATAGAATTAAGAATTAAAAATTGAGAATTAAAAATTAATGGTATAGATTTTAATATAAACAATATTGATGTTTTAAAATATGAGCCTGACTTACAAAATTATATCATAATAGCAAATATCCCGTATTACATTACTTCACCAATTTTATTTCATTTTCTTTATGATGTTTTAAATAAACCCAAAGAAATGATTATTATGATGCAAAAAGATGTAGCAGATAAGATAAGGAAAATTAATTGAAATAAAAATTCTGTTTTGAGTTTATATATAGATTTTATGTGTGATGAGATCAGGGAAATAACTAAAGTTTGACCAGATAATTTTATTCCACCACCAAAAGTAGAATCTACTGTACTTTATTTTAAAACAAAAAGCAATGTAGATAAAAAAATTATAGATGAATTTTTGAGACTAATTAAAATTTGATTTGCAAAAAAAAGAAAAAAATTAAGCTCAAATTTATCTGAATGATTAAATTTAAATAAAGATAAAATTCTAAATATTTTTAAAACCCTAAATTTAAACGAAAATGTCCGTGCTGAAGAATTGGGATTAGAAAAATGGATAGAATTGGTCATTATCTTTATGGAGACCGGTCTTAATAAAGATAATTTATAACTTTACTAATTTTATGAAATCAGCAAAATTAACTAGTAAAAAAGAAATAAGTAAAAACATTATTAAAAAAGATGTTTTTGATAATGAAATAACTATTTGTAAAAACTTATCAAAAGAAAACAGTGGTAAATGCAATTGGTGAGAATGTTCTAAATGCTGAGTTTTGCCATTATTGTACAAACTTCACAAATGAATATTGCTTGAAAAATCAGATGAAATAAAAACTATGAAAAACACAATTTTATAATTAATAATTCTTTGTATGAGCAAAGCTTTAGAATATTTTAAACAAATTACCAAAATTCCTCGTCCTAGTAAAAAAGAATGAAAAATTAGAGATTTCCTTATTGCCTGGGCAATTTGAAAGGATTTGGAATATAAAGTCGATAAGATAGGAAATCTAATAATTTATGTTCCTGGAAATACTTCAAAATCAAGTGTAATTTTGCAAGCACATATGGATATGGTCTGTGTAAAAACTCCAGATTCTACTCATGATTTTGAAAATAATCCACTTGATATTTATGAAGAAGATGGTTATTTGAAAGCAAAAAACACAAGTCTTGGGGCTGATGATGGAGTCTGATTGGCTCTGGCAATGAGTGCTACTGATTTTGTAGATCGCCCACCACTTGAGCTTGTCTTTACAACTGATGAAGAAGCTTGAATGAGCTGAGTTTTGGATCTTGATTTTTCGCTACTTTCAGCAAAAAATGTAATTAATCTTGATGATGAAAGTGATGACGAAATTTGTATTAGTTCAGCTTGATGAACTTGAATTATTTTAGAAAAAAACTTAGAATTTATTCCTTCAAATAATAAAAAATATTCCTTAGAAATATTTTGAATGAAATGAGGTCATTCTTGAGTAGAAATACACAAAAATCACTGAAGCGCAATAGAGATTTTCCTTAAATTTGTCTCATCAAATAACTTGATTAATGAAATTTTTTCAATTAATTCTTGAATTGCGAGTAATGTTATTCCAAGCCAAATTGAGGTTATTTTGAGTAGCTCTAATATTAATGAACTTAAAAACAAATTAAAAGAATTTTTGCAAGAAATTAAAAAAATACATGATTGTCCAGATTTAGATTTTAAAATCGAGGAGATAAATTGTGATTTACAAGCTATTTTTGATTGAGTTAAAATTTTATCCGAAATTGGGATAATCAAAGTTTGAGTATATAAAATGAGTGAAAAAATACCAAGCTTAACAGAAACTTCCATGAATCTTGGTATTTTAAAGATCGAAAATGGCAAAATAAATATAACTTATTTAGCTAGATCAAGTATAAATGAGGATTTAAAAAATTTAGTTGATTCTACAAAAAAATATTTTGGCGACTTAAACTATAAAATTGAATTAGATAGATGATATCCAGGTTGGCAAGATGATCCAGATTCTAATCTTGTAAAAGTAGCAAAAGAAGAAATGGCCAAAGTAACATGAAAATCTCCTAAAATTATTGCCCTTCATGCTGGATTAGAATGTGGTGCATTAGTATGATGACTTTGAGAGGCAGCTCATGCTATTGCGATTGGACCAAGTATGCAAGACGTACATAGCACAAATGAAAAAGTAGAAATTTCATCTATAGAAAGGATAGAAAAAGCCCTAGAATGAATTTTAAAAAAATTTTAATATAATAAAATTTAATGCCAGAAATAAAACAAATAATAGAGGAATATAATAAAAATTGAAATTAAAGTCCTTTTTAAATAATTTAGTAAAATTTTACCTAATTTAAAATGCTAAACTTAACAAGAGAACAGGTTTTAGAAAAAATATGAGAATTAACTAAAACTGATTCAACTCAATTTGAATATATAAAAATTCGTAGAAACAAAAACCATATAATAAAAGATATTATTGATGGAAATTATATTCGTTTCTGATATTCAAAAGCTATTCATGATGAACTTTTGGTACATAAAAAACTTTTATCATTTGGTTTTCCAGTAGCCAAGATTTTAAGTACAGGAAATTACCAAGAATTCTCTTGGTATAAAGAAGAAAATCTTTGAGATGAACCTTTTGCTAAAAAATTCATATTATATAAAGATAATCCAGAAAAAACCTCAAAAATTTTGAAAAAATTACTAATAGTAACAAAAAAATACTTTACAGCTCAAAAGCACACTATTTGCAACAATATATCTACTTGAGATGTTTTTAAATGATACCATGTAAATAATTTTATAAAAGAATTAGAGGACTGTAATAATCCTTTTTTACCTACTGTTAAAAAAATAAAAAATAAACTAGAGAAAGTTCTTCCTACTATTCCAAAAGAGTTTACACATTGAGATTTTAATTGTTTTAATATATTTGATAAATGAATTATAGATTTTGAAGATTCTTTTTATTGACCAATTGGATGAGATGCTATGGTGACTTTTGCGCATACTCTTTTATTTCCACGTTCTTGAGCAGAAAATATTTCTGAGTATGCTATAACAAAAGAAATGTTTGAATGAATCGAAAAAGCCTTTCATTCAAATTTTGAAGAAAATTTTTGAGTAACTTTTATTTTGAAATGTTTTTGGTGGAATCATAAAGAATCTGATAGGCCTCTTCTTCATAAATATAGGATGCCAATATTTGAAAAATTTTGACGTGCTTTTTTAGAAGATAAAAATCTATACAAATTATTTAGAGAAGAGTTTAATTTAAATTAAATATCAATACTTATAATGAAAAAAGAATTAAAAAAAATGAAAAAATTTCATTTTCAGTTATTACACGAATGGATTATTTAAAATTTTCAACATGTGACAAGTTTCTTTCTATACAGACTACAGAAACTTTATGCTTAAAAATATCTTTAAAATTATTTCACACGAAAAATCTTATGATCCAACCAATGTTTTCTTTTTCATTCCCCTTTTAGTTGTAAAAAATTAAAAAATGTGTAATATTTTATTTCTAAATTAGGTATTACTAATTATTAATAATTATGAATTTTAAACTTATTGCACCATATAAGACAATTATTCCACAACAAAATACAATCAATAGTATTTTGGATAGTCTTAAAAAACAAAATAAATATCAGACAGTATTGTGAGTCACATGATCTGGAAAGACTTTTATTATGGCAAATATAATAGAATCATTACAAAAACCTACCCTTATAATAGCTCACAACAAAACATTGGCAGCACAATTAGCATCAGAATTTAAAGAGTTTTTTCCAAATAATGCTGTGCATTATTTTGTTTCTTATTATGATTATTATCAACCAGAAGCTTTTGTTAAAAAAACAAATACATATATAGAAAAAGAAGCAACTATAAATGAAGAAATTGACAGATTAAGACATGCTGCCACAGAAAGTTTATTGTCACGAAAAGATGTAATAATAGTAGCATCTGTAAGTTGTATTTATTGAATTTGAGAAGTAAAAGATTATTTAGAAAATACTATTAAATTTGAAGTAAATAAAATTTATAAAACAGAAGATATTATAAAAAAATTAGTTGATTTACAGTTTAAAAGGACAAATTATGATTTTAAACCATGAATGTTTCGTGTGCAATGAGATATTATAGAAATTTTTCCAAGTAGTGAAGAATTTGTCTGGGTTTTGGATTTTTTTAATAATAAGTTAGAAAAAATTTTAAAAAAAAGTTATTTATTAAATAATATTTTAGAAGAAAGAGATAGTATTACTATTTTTCCTGCAAAACACACAATAACAACAGATCAGGTAATTAAAAATATTGTTCCAAAAATAAAAAATGAATTAGAAAAGCGTATTAAATTTTTCAAAAAAAACAATATGCTTATAGAGGCTGAAAGACTAAAAACAAAAGTAGAATATGATATTGAAATGATGCAAGAAACTTGATATGTTAATTGAATTGAAAATTATTCAATGTATCTTTCTTGAAGAAAAGAATGACAATCGCCATCTACTCTTATAGATTTTTTTCAAAAAGATTTTTTGACATTTATAGATGAATCACATATTACAATATCTCAAATTGGATGAATGCACGCATGAGATAGATCTAGAAAAGAAAGTTTAATAAATGCATGATTTAGATTGCCTAGTGCATTTGAAAATCGACCATTAAGATTTAATGAATTTTTAGAAAAAATAAATCAGACAATTTTTGTTTCTGCGACACCAAAAGAGTTTGAATTAAAAAATTCTAAAGTTGTTGCAGAACAAATAATAAGACCAACATGACTTTTGGATCCACAAATTATAGTTAATGATATGAAATTTGCAGTTGACGATATTACTAATAATATTGCTATAGTTAAAAAAAGATGAGAAAAAATTCTTGTTGTTACTTTGACAAAAAAATCATCCGAACAATTGACTGAATATTTTATTTCTAATTGAATTAAAG
>CAYRGR010000023.1:0-10120 GCA_964423755.1 uncultured Candidatus Peribacteria bacterium | reverse complement strand
GGAGATTTCTTTGAATTACCAAAAAATATACAATTACAAAAACTTCCTTATTTGCCAACTATGATAAAAAATAAGTATTCCAAATATTTACCAAAAAATGAAATATAAAAATTTATAATATGAAAAAAATAGATCCAAAATCTTGTTTTCAGGTACAATTAGAATTAGAAGGTTTACAGGTAATCAAGGGTAATAAGATTATAAAAATCTCTACCAATTATTTTGATATAGAAAAAAATAAAAATAGTGACCCTCCAAAAATTATTGCTGTTAATTTTGGTAAAGAAATAAATATTTTTTATTCTGATAAACTAGAAAAGAATATAGTTATTGATTTAGAAAAATTAGAAAAAAATAGTTTTATAAATGAACAAGAAAAAATAATTGATATATTAAAAAGAAATAACCAATTTAATGAAGTAGGACGTTATATTGTCTATATTTTTCCAAATAATATCAAGATGGATACCGAAAATACTAAAATATTTATTGGAAGCGACGATCTGGCTATTAAAAAATTTGATCCAACTTTTTATGATAAATATCCGATGATTTATGCTGCTATGCAAAATGATGAAATAGCCGCTTGTTGTGTTTCATCTCGCGAAAGCGATAAAGCAGGAGAGGCGTGGATTTTTACTTTGCCAAAATATAGAAAAAAAGGTTTTGGACTAAAAGCAGTTCAGCTATGGGCAAGTGAGTTGCAGAAAAATGACAAAATACCTATTTACACACATGAAATATCCAATATCGCATCAAAGAAATTAGCAGGAAAATTGAATCTTATAAAAATTTTTGAGATTGTTAATTATGAATAAGAAAAATTTTACAAGTAAGAAAGTTAAAAAGATAAAAAATAATGCTCTAATTTGATTTTAAAGGTTATTAATATTTTGTTTTTTGAATTTTTTCTTTAAAATTTCTTTGCAATTTTAATTTAAAAAGTTATTTTGAAGTTAGGCTTAATTTTGTTAAACTTAAAAAAATGATAAATAAAATAACCCTTTATAAAACTCCTCAAGGACAAGTAAAAGTCTTAATTCAAAACGAAAATGTTTGGATGAATCAGGAGCAAATTTGAGAACTATTTTGAAAATCTCAAAAAACAATATCAGAGCACATAAATAATATCTATGAAGATTGAGAGTTTCAAGAAGGCTTAACAATGCAAAAAATAAGTAATTCCGGTAATTCCGGAAATAGCTTTGTTAAGCCAACAAATTATTATAATCTAGATATGATTTTTGCGGTTTGATATAGAGTAAGGAACAGCGAAAAAGCTATTGCTTTCAGAGCTTGGGCTACAAGTGTTTTGAAAGAATTTGCATTTAGAGGATTCGTTATGGATGATGAAAGATTAGAAAATTGAAATACTCTTTGATGAAAAATAGATTTTGATAATCTTTTACAAAGAGTAAGAGAAATAAGATTTAGTGAAAAACAAATCTACGAAAAAATTAAAGATCTTTTTAAAACATCTACTGATTATGATTCAAAAAATCACGTAACAAAAGACTTTTTCGCAAAAATTCAAAATAAATTCGTTTATGCAATTACAGGACATACGACAGCAGAACTTATAGTTTCTAGAGTAAGCGCTGATAAACAAGCACTAGGAATGCAAAGCTCAAAAAAAGAAATTGTCACCAAAAAAGAAGCAACTATCTGAAAAAATTATTTACTCGAAAAAGAATTAAAGCATCTTTATCTTCTTTGTGAACAATTTTTTTCTTTTGCTGAATTACAAGTTTCCTTAGAAAGAGAAATTAATATGCAAGATTGGAGTAATTATTTAGATGAAATTCTAAAAATGAATAAATTAGAATTACTTGAAACAGCCTGAAAAATAAGCAAAGACAAAATGAAAGAAATTGTAGAGACTGAGATAAGAAAATACCAAGAAAAATGGTGAAGTTTGGATATTTATATAGAGACTATACAGGAAATGAAAAGGTTGGGATAATTAAAAACTACAAAAAATTCTTCCCTCAAATTTACAAAAATCTAATTTGATTTTAAAGGTTATTTTTATAGACTATATAGGACAAAGAATTATATAAATAGTTTATATAAAAACTAGTTAGGCGAAATTTTATTTCTTGTTTAAAAAAACAAATGAACGTAATTCAAGTACAAAATAAAGATGAACTGGATATTTTACAAGGTAAACAAGCATCCTTTGAGAAGCTAAAGTTTGAGTTTTCAGAAAAATATATTCAATCTCTAAAAGATAATTTAGATCTTAAAAATTCTGTTCAACTTATAGTAAAAGATGGAGATATTTTCTGTGGTTATTTGTCTGGATATGAGCATGAATTTTGGCCAAATTTTTTATATCTTCGTGAATTGTTTATTGATCCAAATTATCAAGGGCAAGGAATTGGAAGCAAATTGTTGACAGAATTTTTAGAAAAAGCTAAAAAACTCAACCTAAAAGGAGCTATGACTCAAACAGAATTTGAAAATATATCAGCTCAAAAGTTATATGAAAAAATTGGGTTTCTAAAAATAGAAAATAAAGAATGGAATGAAGGAATTACGTATGAATTAGTATTCGACGACGGCAAGAAATAAAATTCAAGCTCTACGGGTCATCTAAAAGCTGATATCTGCAATGGTTAAAACTACATTTTGTCACACTAAGTTGATTTTTTAAGGAAGTAGCAAAACGTCATATATCAGAGTGCGCCCTTACTCTAGAAAAAAGAGGACTAAATTTATAAACTATCTAAACTATCTTTATATGGATAAAAAAATTGTAGAAAAGATTTTCGAAGAGCATGGCTTGGGTAAAGTCGAATCCGTTACTAATATTGAAATCGGCTTCACAAACAAGGTCTATTTGGTCAACGGTACTTTTATTCTCAAAGTTTGCGAAGACGAGAGCAACGAACAGAAGTTTGAAATTGAGGTTTTTTGCTATGATTTTTTTAAGGATAAAATTCCTATTCCTAAAATCAGTGTTTTTGACAAATCCAAAAAGATTTATGACAAATTTTTCATGATTTATCCCAAGATCGAGGGCGATAATCTGTATTCAAAATGGCATCTGTTAAACAATGACCAGAGAAAAAATATCATCAAACAACTTTGTGACATTCTTAAGGTAATTAGCGAATCGCCATACGATGAGTTTTTGCAAAAGTTTGAAATAAATTTCTCTGACAATTGGCATGATAAAATAATCAACCAAATCCAAATTTCCTTAAAGCAGATTGAAGAAAAGAAACTTCTGTCTCCTAAATTTATTCAGGTTATTAAAAAATTCGTTGACGATAATGAGGCTGTTCTTAAATATCAGAAAATGGCTTTGGTCTATTGGGACGCTCATTTTGATAATATTCTCGTACAAAATACCAATATTGTCGGAATCTTGGATTTTGAGAGGACTGAGGTTTCCTCAGTTGATTTTAATCTTGATATTATCAAAAAAATGGTTGAATATCCCAAAAAGTATATGTCCGAAAAATTTGAAAAATTTGCTAAAAAAGAAGACTATGTTTATCTCTTGGATTGGTTTCAGGAATTTTATCCAGAACTTTTTAAGTTTGAAAATTTGGATAAGAGGTTAGATCTATACGCAATTGAACACGATTTAGATACTCTGATTTGATATCCAAATTCTATAGAAGTTAAACAAATGATCGCCAAAACAGTAAAGTATGATAGCTCCTCTTTTTAAAATTATGGAGGGTAATTTTTAAATACTTCTGATTAACAAAAAATATTATAGAAAATTTAAATTAAAGCTAAATAATCTTAAGAAATCAAGTCAAAGTATTAAATCTAATATTTTTACAAAAAGTTTTAATTAATTTTACACATTCGTGATAAATATTTTGATAATCCTCATTTTGCTATTTTTTCCACAGTAAACTTCTTATCAGTTATATCCAAAGTAACGAGTCTAGAATCATTTCATCAAACACAAATTTGTCTGACTCTTTTTCAAAACAATTTTTTCATCGCTTCTAAATTTTTGTCTCATATTCTAAAAATAGGATTAGTACAAATTTCCGAACAAGCTCATCAAGCAATATATATATTACAATTATCTAGATTAATTCAAAGTTCTCTTAATTTTTTTCTTGTTTCATTTATCATATTTGGTGCTTCTTTGGGGTCAAAAACATGACCCATAAATCAAATATCTCATACTACTCATACAAAAGCAACACAAGATCATAGTGGCGTAGTTAATTTTCATCATTTACTAATTTCTACTTTTCAAATATTTACATTTTTTACATTTCAATATTGCATTTTAGAACTATTTGTATTTTGTGCAAGATACATGTATCTATTTTGATTAAAAAATTAAAATATTACTAATACTTTATTTAAAATGTCTAATGTATAATTTTGTTTTTATCTAGACACAAAGAATAATATATAATAAATTAGAAGTCAAACTTTTAAGGCTCAAAAATCTAATTTGATTTTAAAGGTTATTTTTATAGACTATATAATATAAAGAACTGTATAAATATTTTATATAAAGGTTAGTTATATAAAATAAATTAAAAACCTAAAAAGTATGAAGAAATTAAAAAGTCTATTTAATAAAACTAAATAATATGAAAACAATTTTTATATCATGAGTTAGTAGTGTTTGAAAAACAACAATTAAACCTTGTTTTAAAGAAAATTCAAAAAAAAATTCTTGTATTTCAAATTCAAAAGCAAAAGTAAACTCATTATTAAATAATGAATGAATAAAAGAATTTGAATTTATTCAAAATATATTAAATGAAACGAACAATAAATTTTTAGAAAAAATTAAAAAATTAGATAAAGAAACTATAAAATTATTAATATATAAAATTTTAAGTCTTAATTATGATTGAATAAAAAATTATTGAAAAAATTCAGAAACATTTAAAACCTTAATTGAATCAGTAAAATTAAGTTTAGAAGATAAAAAAGAAATATTAATATGAGAAAATTGAGTTTTTTCAATAAGAAATTTAATAAAAAATCCAGAAACATTTAAGACATTGATCGAATCAAAAAAATTAAATTGAGAAGATATTAAAGAAATATTGATATGAGAAAATTGAGCTTTTAATATAGATAATTATTCAGCAATAATTTTGATATGAAATTGAGAATTGTTTAAGACATTGATCGAATCAAAAAAATTAAACTGAGAAGATATTAAAGAAATATTGATATGAGAAAATTGAGCTTTTAAGACTAATAATTATTCAGCAAGAAATTTAACAGAAAATTTAGAATCATTTAAGTTTTTAATTGAATCAGAAAAATTAAACTCTAAAGATATTAAAGAAATATTGATATGAGAAAATTGAGCTTTTAAGACTAATATTTATTCAGCAAGAAATTTAACAGAAAATTTACTAATATTTTGAGCATTTAAAGAATCAAAAAAATTAAATAATAAATTAATAGAAGAAATTGAATTTATTGCTAGATTAATATCTCATGAAATAATAGATGATGTATTTATAGAAAGAATTAAAAATTTAGATAGAGAAACATTAAAATCATTAATTTATAAAGCCTTTAAAACCAATAACGAATCAGTAAAATATTTAACAGAAGATTGAGAATTATTTAACATTTTAATCAAATTAACAAAATTAAATTGAGAAGATATTAAAGAAATATTGATCTGAGAAAATTGAGCTTTTAAAACTAATAATGAATCAGCAAAGTATTTAACAGAAGATTGAGAATTATTTAAAACTTTAATTGAATCAAAAAAATTAAATTGAGAAGATATTAAAGAAATATTGATCTGAGAAAATTGAGCTTTTAAAACTAATATTTATTCCGCAAAAAATTTAATAGAAAACTTAGAATCATTTAAAATATTTAAAGAAACAAAAAAAATCAATAATGACTGAATTGAAGAAATTGAATTTGTTGCTAGATTAATATCTCATGAAATAGATGATGAATTTATAGAAAAAATTAAAAATTTAGATAGAGAAAAATTAAAATTATTAATTTATAAAGCCTTTAAAACCAATAATGAATCAGCAAAGTATTTAACAGAAGATGGAGAACTACTTAAAAATTTAATTTGATCAACAAAATTAAATGAAGAGGATATTAAAGAAATATTATTTAATATCTATAAAATTAAATTTTCAGAAAAAATAATAACAGCAAATCTAGAAATATTTGAAAGTTTATCAGAAATAATATTAAGTTGAAATTATAATCAAATAAGTCTTATAAAAACTGAAAAATTACTTTTAGAAAATATATGAAACATATTTAATAAAGAAAAAACAATAATAAAACAAGTTATGAATATAATAAATATAGATAATATTTATTTAATAAATTTATTAGAAAAAAAATATTTAAATAATTCTATATTAAAAGAGTATCTTATAAAATTATTAAAATATCCTTATTATTATAATCAAAATATTAATTGATTAATAAATAATCTTGAATATATAAATGAAAACAATAAAGAAAAAATAGATGAATTAATAACAATTATGGGCTGATGTATTACTAAAGTATTATTAAAAAAATATTTAACACTAAATAGTAAAGATGATAGAAAAAAATTAATATTAGAATATAAAAGAGATTTAAAAGAAATATTATCATCAAAAAAAATAAATATAAATAGCAATACCAATAAAGAATTATTAGCTGAAACTATATATTTAGCATATAGACCAACTTGATACACAGAAAAAGAAATAATAGAAATTTTAAATGCATGAAAAATAAAAGATTATACAGATAGATTAAAAAATATAAAATATAAAAAAGAATGATACAAGGCATTTATATGAACAGCTGAATATTCATTAAAAAATCTTGATTTAAAAGAATTCCAAGAAATAGATAAAATATTATTCAGTGATAACACAATAGATGAATATATTAAAAATAAAAAAGAATACAAAGAAATTGATCAAAGAAAAATGTTTGTATTAATATTAAAAAAATATAATGAAGATAGAATAAAATCTTATATAGATAAGTATAAAAATAAAAGTAAATATGATAAAATAAGATATGAAATGTTATGAGAAATATTAAAAATAATTCCAAAAGAACCAGAATTTGAAAAATATTTAAAAGAATATTTTGAAAAAAATAATAAAATAAAAGAGCTTCTAAACGATTATATAGATACAAAAATAACTTGAAGAATAAGTTGTACACTAAAAAGAACATGAGAAGAAAGATTAAATAAACAGGAAAGAAAATATTTATGTGATAATAATAATAATGAAATAATAGAATTTGTAGAAAAACTATTAAATCCAAACATAAAAGATGAATATAAATTATGAGTAAAAATAAAAATGATTAAAGATAAAATAAATACAAAAACGAAAAAATGAAAAAATTATATAAATGAATTATTAAGAAAATTTATATGTTATAAAATAAGAGAAAAGTGATTACTTATTAGCGAAGAACAAAAAACAAAAATTATAGAATTTATAATTTGAAAATATTCTTTAAAAAAGAAAACTTGAATAGAAAAAATTTTATATGATGTAAAAGATGAAAGTAAAAGAATACAAAAAATATATAATAATGAAAATAATAAAATAACAAAAGAATGTGAATGAAAAGAAGAAGAAATAAACTTTGTATTATCAATGAATATATGATCATTTTTTGCTAAAGCATGAGCAGAATTATGTACAAGTAAAGATATTTGTATGTGGAATGAAGAAAGACATATACATTTAAATATGATACAAAATAATCAAATAATATGAGTTATTATGTTATATTTTGAGCAATGAAGAGATTATTTGATTGTAAGATGATTTAATCCAAGAGTAGATACTCTAGAAAAATTTGACACAAAACAACTTACACAAGCAATGATAAAAATAGTAAGACAAATAGCAAATAAAAACGGATATGATAAGATTTATATTCCAGAACAAGGTAGCTGGCATGCATTATCAAATAGAGATCAAGTCAATAAAGAAGTTTGGAATATATCAAGACAAAATAAGAACAAAGAAGATTACTGCATAAAAACAGAATTTTATTGTAGTCAATTAAATATATGATATAAAGTAAATGAATTGTATTTATTATAATTTTTTTTATCTATGCACAAAATGTATTAAACAATTTACGAGTGAAATTATACAAATTTTTGACTATAAAATCATTTTATGATAACATGTTTATGTTATAAAATAAAAATAAAATAAAATGATTGAATTAGAAAAAACAAATATCAATAATATTGAAGAACTTATAGACTCTATAGATGATAAAATATCGGAAGAACTTATAGACTCTATAGATGATAAAGCTTCATATGATAATGATAAATCAGATGAAGTTCAGATTGATAATGAAAATGATTTTTTAAAAGAAATTATTACTATTCAAAAAAATAAAAATATTTGATTTTTTAATTTTAGAAATTTTTATAAAAATTTAAAATTTGTTTTTTATTATGTTTCTTTATCTACGATTATATTTGTAATTTTACTTTTAATTACTAATTTTAATGCATATTCAAAAATTGTTTATACATATATAAATCCAAATTACTTAAAAAATGCTAATAATGATCTTATTAAGACATTAGATGAATCAAAAATTAAAATTTATGCCGAAGATGTTTTTGTATCTGAAGAAACAAGAAAAGAACAAGAACAAAAAATAATTGAAAAATTAGAAAATGAATGAAACACACTTAAAAAAATATACTTTTCTCCAAAAAAATTAGTAACATCTTATGAGAGCGTAACATTAGATTTAGACATTATTCCATATGAAAATAGGATTTTAATACCAAAAATTGGTAAAAATGTACCAATTGTAGATGTAAATATAAAAAATATAGATTCAGAAAAAGAAATAGATGATATATTTATGCATGAATTAGAAAAATGAGTTATTAGACATCCTAAAACATCATTACCATGAAAAGAATGAAATGTATTTATTTTTTGACATAGTTCTAATTATCCATGGATAAAATGAGAATATAATGATGTTTTTGCTTTACTTGATAATTTATATTTTTGAGATGAAATTATTGTTTTTTATAATCAAAAAAAATATGTATATATAATAAAAGAAAAAAAAGTTATAAAACCTTGAAATACAGAAATGTTAAATAGACAACAATGAAAAAAAGAACTAACACTTATGACTTGTTGGCCTATATGAACCGCCTTAAATAGACTTATTGTTATTTGAGAATTACAAGAATTGAAATAACATACTTAAATAAAATTGTTTGATGGTCTAATAGTAGTGAAATATAATTTAATTTAAACAGTTTTTTAAAAATAAGAAAATCGAATAACTAATTTTTTATTAAAAATAATTATAATTTTATTTTTTATGCAAATATTATCTTATAGCTTTAAATATAATCCTAAAAATTTAGAATTTTTTAGTTATGATATATTTAATAATGAAAAATTTGATTTACAAATTTTATTAATTTATTTATGAATAATAACTATTTTTATTTTAATTTATTTTATCACACCTTATGTTTATTGATATATTTTAGTAAAAAAAGAAGAAATACTTAAAAATCAAAATAAAAATAAAATTAAAGAACTTATATTAATGAAAGAAATTCAAGAAGAATTAGAACAAGAAATGGAAAAATCTTTATTAAATGCTGCTTTAATAGAAAAAAATTAATATTCTAAATTAAAAAGTAGAATTTCAAAAAAATAGTGATATATTTTGAAGATAATTTCTGTATTAAACAGGAGTTATTTTTTATGCTTTTTTTCTACAATACTTTTTTTCTACAAAGATTTTCATTTTTTTTTTTTTTGATATCTCAAAATATTCATATATAAGTAATTAGTAATTAGTAATTAGTTATTAGTTATTAGTAATTAGCTAATCAAAGTAAATTAAAATAAATTAAGAGAATTGTTTTAATTTCTAAAAAAGAATCCACTCATCCTAATGTGTCATTTTCCGAAGGAGAATCTCTTTTAGAAGCAATTAATTTCAGTTAAAAGTATATTAGGAATCCTCGCTTCGCAAGGATGACAAAAATAATGAAAAATCCTTAATAAATTATCTTCTAATTTTACTTTCTAATCATATATCAATATGAAACAAACAATATTTTATCATCCTCGTACAGATAAGGCATTGCCTTATC
>CAYRGR010000022.1:0-10159 GCA_964423755.1 uncultured Candidatus Peribacteria bacterium | reverse complement strand
GGAGAATTTAACTGACTAAAATCTGAAGAGGCTCGAGAAAAAATGACAGAGTGGCTAGATAAAAAATGATTATGAAGTAAAAAAATAAATTATCGTCTTCGTGATTGGTTAGTTAGTCGTCAAAGATATTGGTGAGCTCCAATTCCTATAATTTATTGTGATAAATGTGGTGAAGTATCAGTACCAGAAAAAGATTTACCAGTATTACTTCCAAATGATATAGATTTTTTACCAACTTGAGAATCACCTCTAGTAAACTCAAAAAATTTTCATAATGTTTTATGTCCTATTTGTGGACAAAAAGCAAGAAGAGAATCTGATACTATGGATACTTTCGTTTGCTCTAGTTGGTATTTTTTTAGATTTGCAGATCCAAAAAATATTGAAGAATTTGCATCAAAAGAAAAAATAAAAAGATGGTTACCTATAGATATTTATGTTGGATGAGCAGAACACAATGTATTGCATTTACTTTACTCAAGATTTTTTACAAAGGTTTTACATAATTTAGGATATATTGATTTTGATGAACCATTTTTAAGTCTTCATCATCCTGGTACAATTCTCTGAGAAGATGGCAGAAAAATGAGTAAATCTTATGGTAATGTAATAAATCCAAATGATGTAGTAAAGGAATTTTGAGCAGATAGCTTAAGAATGTTTGAAATGTTTATGGCTCCTTTTCAGGATATGAAACCTTGGAATGCAAGCTGAATTGTTTGAATAAAAAGATTTCTTGATAAAGTTTGGAGCTTGAGAAAAAAAATTTCTCCTACAAAATTACCAAATGATACAGAAACTTTATTGCATAAAACAATAAAAAAAGTTTGAGATGATATTAAAACATTTGACTTTAATACAGCTATTTCTAGTCTTATGATTTTGGTAAATTCTTTTGATAAACTAAAATCAATTCCAAAAGAAGAGCTTGAAATATTTTTAAAAATTCTTGCCCCATTCGCTCCTTTTATTACAGAAGAAATTTGGGAAAATCTTGGTAATAAAAATTCTATACATTTAGAAAGTTGGCCAAGTTATGACGAAAAATTAATAGTTGATAAAGAAATCATAATAGTTATCCAGATCAATTGAAAAGTTCGTGATGAGGTCAAAGTCAGTCCAGATATAGCAGAAGACGAAATCAAAAAGATGAGTCTAGAAAGAGAAAATGTAAAAAAATGGATGGAAGGGAAGGAAGCAAAGAAAGTGATTTATGTGAAGGGAAAATTGGTGAGTGTGGTGGTTTAAACTGTTAGAGACAAGGCATTGCCTTGTCTGTACGGATTAAAAAATTAATTTAAAATGTCTATGACAAAAACAGTAGAACTGTATAATAATAAACTTGCTTGAGTTTATGATGTTGTAACAAAGCAATTTAATTGGGACGCCCCAAAGCAAGCAGCTTGAATATTTAAAAAACATTTTAATTGATCAATAGGTAAAGTTCTTGATATTTGATGCTGAACTTGACAGATACTAGATTATTTATGAATTGACTGAATAGAGCATTATATTTGAATAGATATTTCAAATGAGATGATTAAAATACTTCAAAAAAAATATCCGAAAGCAAAAACTTTTAAGTTTGATTTAGATAATTGAGATATTGAGAAATGTATTTGAGAAAATAATTTTGACACAGTATTTATGGTTTGAGTAATTGAATTTATTGAGAAAAAAGAAGAAATATTAAACCATATTTATAATTTATTAAAAAAGTGATGAACTTTTTGTTTTACTTTTGAAAATTATATCCCCTGACATCCTATACAATGAAAAAAACAATCTTCTATGTGAAAAATATGAGATAATCCCATTACTCCTATTACTGACTTTCCAAATTATAGATATAAAATAAATGAGGTAAGAAAATTTTTAAAAGATAAATTTGAAATAATTAATATAAAAGAGTTTATTTGATATATTAAAACGAACGATAAAATAGAAATCAAATATACATTAATTTTATCTAAGAAAAAATATTAATTTTATTTTAATTTATGTTTTAAAATTAAATTTTAATATTCTAAAATTAGAATTTCGAATTTCAAAGTGAGAATGATTATTAAATTTAAGTCATTAAAAATTAAATATTTATCCAAATTATTTATTTACCATATGAAATAATTATTTTATTTCTTTCTTTCTTTCATAATATAATACTTTATTATCTAATTTAAATATTTCATGAATTATTGAATTTTTTAATAAAATTTCAATAAATAAATTTCAAGATTTTTTGCTTTATATTAAACAAAAAGTTTATTTTGAAGTGTACGGTATAAAAAAATAACCCCAAATATTTGACATAATATTATATTTGTGTTTTAATATAATTGTTTACTGCTTATAAAGGTTTTACTATCTAAACCAAATGCAAATATTTTTTAAAATAAAAACAAATAATTATAACTTATTAGTTATATAACAAATACAATATCATAGATTTTATTTTTTATTTAACTTCTATGAAAAGAGCTGGTAATACTCTTAAAAAATACCAAAATGCAGTAAACAAGATGAGTAATTGATAGTTGATTACTTACAAAAAATAAGAAAGTCTATACATAGGTTAATTTAAAAAAATTTAAAAGCCTTAAAATGTATGGACTTTTCTTTTATATATTTTTTTAGTAAAAAAATATTATACTCAATTAGAATCTCTTAATAATCTTTCGTTAGTAATATATCGTTTAATTTAAATGGTTTTAAAAAAAACCAAAAAATAAGTCTTATAAGATATATGTTAGTATAAAATAGTTTGATTAAAAATAATAAATTATTTTATAGTTTTTATTATTTTATTTTTTTCTAGTATTTTATTTACTACCATTTGTTGAAAAATTGTAAAAACAGTACTTATTAACCAATAAATTCAAACTCAAGTTGGCATAAAATAAGCAGTAACAGTAAGCATTCATGGCATTCACCAAAGCATAAATTTATTCATCATATTTGGATCTGGCATAAAATCGCTCATAGGATTATCTGGATTACTTTCTTTTTTAACTAAACTTCATTTTTCTTTATTTTTTTCTTGTTTTGCTAATGATAATTTTATTTGTAACCATTGAGATAATCAAATCGTTATAGCAAGTATTCATCATGCAATTCATCAGGCCACCATTAAATCTAATCAAATAAAATCAGTATTTATTTGAGAAATATTAAAATCTTTTAGTGGAGAATATAAATAATAATAATTAGCTATATGACTAATTTCTGAAATAACCCAATAAAGCACTATCAATAAAGGAAATTGAATTAATAAAGGCAAACAAGATCAAAGAGGATTAACTCATTCTTTTTTATATAGTTCTAAAAGTTCCATTCATATTTTTGCCTGATCTCATTTAAATTTTTCTTGAATTTCTTTAATTTTTGGTTGAAGCTCATTCATTTTTTTACTATTTAATAAAATGTGATGTTGTGGCATAAGTAAAATAATACGAATAATAAGGGTAATTATTATAATTACTAATCAAAGACTATGATTTGGTAATAATTGTATAAGAAAAACAAAAAAATTATACACAGGAGCATAAAAAACATTAGAAAAAAAATTGTTAAATATTCATTTTTCATGTTGAGTATAAGATGCAATATATTTTTGATTATTTATATTTAAATTAAAACTATAATTTCATGATATAAAAAAAAGTTTTGATAATGAATCAAATTTAAATAAATATTTTGTATTAGCTGCTACATTTTCTTCTTTACAGAAAGCTTCTGGAATATTGTTTTCTATTTTAATAGAATCTTTAAATATTTCTAAATTTTTACAAGTATTGAAGGTTATATTATTATCAGTATTATTTTCTAATTCTAATACTGGACTATTTGGTATGGTATAATCATTTTTTTGAAATTTTAAAAAAATTCATTGTTTTTTTACTTCTTCACTTTTTTTATCTGTAAAAAATAAATTAAAAACAAGAATTGTTATTATAAAGGCAAGTAAAAAATTAAGTAATCTATTTTGCATATTAAAAATTAAAAAATTAAAATTTAAGTATATTTAAGTAAAATTGTCTGACTGTCTTATAATATCTAAAATTAGTCTAATTTAAACTGTTTTTTTAAATAAAAAAACTCAAAATCAATTCTTATTAGGTATATTATTTTTCTAAATCAAAAAATCTGAAAATTAATTTCATTGAATATTTGTTAACATATAGGCATATAAATTAAAGTGTTGATATTTTTTTAATTAAAAAAGAAATATCATTTTCAAATTCTAATATATCTTCTTTCTTTTTTTTATCAAAAGTTTTTCATTTTTTTGGTATAAATACTATATCAAAACTTGATTTTTGTATTGAATCACTTACTAGATTATACATTTTTCTTCTAAAAAAATTTCTTGAAACAGAAGTTTTTGTATTTTTATGACTCAAAAATAAAGCAAAACGATTATATCATAAATTATTTTTGATTAAATTAGCAATTAAATTATAAGAAAAAAAAGGTTTTTTAAATTTAAGAACCTTTTTTATTTCTCTTTCCTTAAGTCTGTAAATTTTTTTAATCATAAATATTTTGCTAATATTTTATGTTTTAATATCTAACATACATACATAAAATAAAAGTTTTTTAAATTGCTATTTATCAGTAATTTTATCAATTTTAGGCTTAACAACTTTATTTACCTTTGCTTTAGATAAAGAAGGAACAATATGTAATTTTGCTTTTCATTTAGTTTTTTTAAGACTTCTAGCATAAGTAGGAGTCAATTCTAATCTTCATTTTCTACGTCTATTTCTTAAAACTTTTCTACCATTAGCAGTAATAGATCTTTTTAAGAATCCATGAGTACGAAGTCTTTTTCTTTTTTTAAGTTTACCTAACATAATTTATTGAATTAAATAATATTCATTTTTAATAGTTGGATGATTTTATAAAAAAAAATTTAAAAGTCAACTTGTAGTGTAAGTTTTGTAACTTTATATTTTTAATAAGCGCTTATTTTGTCTGTATCACAATTAAGAGGATCTTCAAAACACTTATCTAAAGCAGTAGATCTTTGCGCCCTTTTTTTTGCTAATTCAATAACTGTTCAAAATGTTTCTTTACTAATTGTAGAGATAGTGCTTCAAAAAACAGGAACATAAGATGTGGCGTATTCTAATCATTTATCTAGCAATACCGCTCATTTTAAAACTTTTGCTTTTCATGCATCAATTTTTCATTCTGCCAAAAGCTTATTTACTTGATCTACTCTATTATATACTCACATAACCTCATCATATACTCATTTAATTTTATCATATTTAGATTTAGCAGATTCATACATTGCACTTCATTTTTCGTATTTTTTCATAGCCCATTCCAAATCTCATAATGATCTTTTTAATTGTTTTCATCCATTTTCTTCAATCCAATCTTTTGCCTTATCTCACATTTTTTCTAAAATTTCATCTTGTTTTTCTTGTACAATTCAATTTAGCTGATCTTTTATTTGATCTACAAGATAATTAGCATTTTCATCTGCAGATTTTATCATAGCTTGTTTTTTGGTAATTTCTTCAAGTTTGTCTATCATATTATTAATATTTGTTTCAGAAGCTCTAAATTGAGTATATTCTTTAGATATAGCAGATTTAACATCTTCATCATCAATGTCTTTCATTATTTCTTCTCTTTTTTCTTTAAAATATTGAGTTTTTTGGTTATCTGGCATTAATTCATAAGTTAATTGTTTTTGTTTTTTTAATTCATCTAATTCTTTTTTCAAAGCAGAATTTGAAGAATCTTGTTTTAATTTAGAAATTAGATCTTCAATTTTTGAATCTGATCATTTAACTTTATCAACTGTAGCTAATTGTGTTTTACATTGATCAAAAGATGATTGATATGCGCTAGGTAATTTTTGTAATTTTAAACATCATTTAATATCATTATTAGCTATGCTTTCGTCTAATATTTTTTTTCAAACTCAATTAATACATTCATTTTGAGTATATGACATAAGTCATCATTTAATTTTTGAACAAATGGTATAATCTTCTTTATTTTCTGCTATAGTTAAATAACATTTATCTCTTGGAGGATTAGATCAAGAATCTTTAAATTTTGTTCATTTTATCCTTTCACAATCACTTGGATTTCATGATTGTACTGCAGTAAACTGATAACAATGATCTGTATCTGGAGCTAAAGAACACATTAAATTTCATATATTAGTCAAAAGACTACATGAATTTAATAATGTTCATACAAAAAATAATATTAATAATTTTACTATTAATTTCATAATTAAAAATTAAGAATTAAATTTTTTCTTTATAAAAATAGAAATTAGCACAAATAATAATGATGCTGTGCTTGCAAAAATTAATGGTTTTGAAAAAGTATCAATTAAATATATTGCAACATTTGTATATCTTGGTTCATAAAAAAATAATTGAATTCAAAAAATTAAATTAAATCAAAATACTGTTAATAATATAAGTAAATTTACTATCCAAAAATTTAATCTTAAAATCCATTTTAAAAAACATAAAATGTAAATTATCACCATAATTAAAATTCAATATAAAAAAGGTATATATATTCAATACTGTTTTGCAAAATCATTAACTTTGGCACTATCTATTAATATTTCTTTATTTCAAAACAAAAAGTAAATCAGATAAAACACTATTATAAAAACAATGCTGCTTAAAAATGGTGTCATATTAGATTTAACAAATCTAATTTTTGTTTGTTTTTCTTGCATATAAAATAATTAAATTTTAAAATTTTTCTAACATTGATATTCGATTTTCTATACTTGGATGTGTAGAAAAGAATTCATGAAACCATGATCAAAATTTACTTTTTTTTGGAAAAGGATTAGCTATACACATAGCTGATATAGAATCTTTTTTTATACTTTCAATAGTACTATCAACACTAATGTTTTTTAAAGCACTTATCATAGATAATTTATCATGAGTAAGTTCTACGCTTCAAGCATCTGCTAAATATTCTCTTTTTCTTGAAATAGCAAGTTGTATTATAGGAAGTACTAAATAACCTAAAATTAATAATGTCAATCAAATTAAAATAAAAAATATTTTTGCATTTCAAGAATCTTTACCTCCTCTAGAATATAATCCTATTCTAAATAAGATTTCTCATATTACTGCTATTGCTCAAATAAAAACTATTATAGCAATCATTAATAATCAATCTTTATTAATAATATGAGTTAGTTCATGGGCTGCCACTGCTTCTATTTCAGATTTATTTAATTTATTTATAATTCATCTAGAAAAAACTATCCAACATTTTTTTGGATTCCAACCAACAGCAAAAGCATTTAAGCTATCATCTTCAAGTATTCAAATATTTGGTACTGGAAGTCAACGAGAAATACATAAATTCTCTACAATATTATAGATTTCTGGATTTTCTTTACGAGTAATTGGTTTAGCTTCTGTAAAAGAAAAAATAATTTGTCTATGAAATATAAAAGAAATCAAACACCATATAAATAAAACTGGTATTAAAAATAAAAAAATATAACCAACCGTTTCAAATGTTTCAATTAGATATTTTTTATAAACACATATATCTGGATTTGTGCTATTACAAGCTGGAAAAATTACAGTAGGAATTTCTTTAATGGGTTCTCATTCTATATTTTTTAGCGTACCATTTATAGCATTTGTGTAAAATTCTCTAGCATTTTGGCCATTATTATCTCAAAAATAAATAAAAACAAAAAATATTATAAATAAAATAATAAAAAGTAATACAGGAAAAATTAAAACTAAAACTATTGTTTTAAATCTATTTGACCAAATAGCTGATTGAAGTCATATTACTGCCATATATTAAAAATTTTAAGTTTATGTTAAATTAAAACGCAACTTTCGGAGCTTTTTCTGCTTCTTCTTTATTGTCAATTTCGAAAAATTTTCATCTAGTAAAATTAAATATTCAAGCGATAATATTTGTAGGAAAAGATTCTACATATGTATTAAATTCATTAGTAGTTGAATTAAAAAATCTTCTTGCTGCTGCAAGTTTATTTTCTATATCAGATAATTCTGTTTGAAGTTGCAAAAAATTTTGATTTGCCTTAAGATCTGGATAATTTTCTGATAAAGCAAAAATAGATTTTAATGCTCATGTAAGCATATTGTTTGCTTCCATTTTATCATCTGCACCTTTTGCGTTTTGATAATTATTTCTTGCTTCAGTTACTTGTAAAAAAGTCTCTTTTTCGTGTGTAGCATATCATTTAACAGTCTCAATTAAGTTTGGAACAAGCTCAAATCTTAAAAGTAATTGTGTATCAATATCTGCGAAAGATTGTTCTCTATTATTTTTCATTTGAATTATACCATTGTATTTTACAATAATAAATATTATTATTACAGCAATAACTCAAATTAATATAAATAAAATTTCCATATAGTATATTATTAAAAAATAAAGTATTTAGATTATATAAAAAATTAAATTAAATCAAAATTTTTATCTTAAAAAGATTATTTTATATTCTATTTAATGAGGTTTTTTATTTTTTTTAAATTAAGCTAGATATTGATATACATATGAGATTATAGACTATTTTTATTAGGTATAAATTGTTTTTTTAATCAATTACTTTAAATAATTCTTCAAATGTCGTTTTTCATCTCATTGCTTTTAGTACTCAATCTTCTCGCATTAACATAAAATCTTGATTTTTAGATTCTACCAAAATTTCTTCAGGGCTGGCTCATGATCTGATAAGTTCTTTGATTTTATCATTGAAATGCAAAACCTCATATATTCATACTCTTCATTTAAATCAAGAAAAACCACATTCTTCACATCATTTTCAATGATAAAGTTTAAATCAATCTTTTTTTGCTTTAGAAACAGCTTCTATTCAAACATCTTTCATCATCCATTTTATAATATCATTTTGTTCCTTATTTGCTTCGATAATTTCAATACAATTAGGACAAATTTTTCTTACAAGTCTTTGTGCTATAATAATATCTATTGATGATGCTAAAATATATGAAGGAACTCAAATATTAATTAATCTTTCCAATGTTTCAGTAGCATTTTTTGTATGAAGTGTTGTCAATACAAGATGTCACGTCAAAGAAGCTTGAGCTGCAATTTGAGCTGTCTCTAAATCACGAATTTCTCATACCATTATTACATCAGGATCTTGTCTTAATAATGCTTTTAATCATGAAGTATAAGTATATCATTTTTTTTCATTTATTTCTGATTGTACTACTTGAGGTAATTCATATTCTATAGGATCTTCAAGTGTTATAACTTTTTTATTTGGTGTATTTAATACACTAAGCATACTATATAAAGTTGTAGTTTTACCACTTCAGGTTGGTCATGTAACAATAATCATTCAATTTTTCTTTTTCAAACTTTTATCTATTTTATTTTTAGCAGTCCAAATAATTCATAATTCATTTAATTTAGGTATAGAATTTGTACTATCTAATATTCTACATACTACATTTTCTCAATTTTTTACTGGCAAAGTAGATATACGTACATCAATCTTTCTATTTTCATCTAGTATTCTATATTTTCAATCTTGAGGAATATCTGTTATGTTAAGTTTTAAATCAGATTTATATTTTAATCTTTCCAATATTAATTTATATTCATTTTTACTTAAATTAAATATATTTGCCAAATTTCAATCTATCCTAAAACGCACAGAAATATCTTTTTCTTGAATATCATAATGAATATCAGAACTTCAAAAAGATAGTGCTCATTTTGTTATTAAAGATAAGGTCTTTTCTGAATCTTGATGTTTGGTTAAAGTATCTTTAATAAGAATTCAAAATTTTTCAAATTTTTCAGATAAAAAATCAGTTTTTTTTAAAGAATCCTTTATTTCTTTAAATTGCTCTTCATTTTTTATTTCCATATTTTTCTATAAAAAATAATTAATTTACTTTAAATTAATTTTTGGTTTAAAAATCAATTTTTTTAATAAATACAATATATCATATTTTTATAATTATTGCAAAAAAATAAAAATTAAATAATATAATTTAAGTTATATTATTTAATTTAAAAATGGAAATAAAAATTATTACAATACTTATATATTTTATATTATTGATAATAGTAGAGATTTTAATAGAAAAAAGAGTAAAATATATATATTTAAAAAATCATGATAAAATTT
>CAYRGR010000021.1:0-10621 GCA_964423755.1 uncultured Candidatus Peribacteria bacterium | reverse complement strand
TTTTAAAATTTTAAATTGAAGTCTTTAATAAAAAAATATAATATAATTCAATTCATGTATCTCATAACACACAATAGAATCTTATATAACAGTCAAAAGAGACTTCGCCACAGTCAAATGGAAGTCGAAGGAGTTATAGAAGACAAAGCAATGCTTTGTCTGTACAAAAAATCATTTCCGCACTTCCGCATTGTCGCATTGTCGCATTTTTATATCTAATCCCATTTTCTCCCCTCTCCACCGAGTGGAGAGGGGTTGGGGGTGAGGCCCCTGTCGCATTTCTGTTAATCTGTATCTTATAAAAAGGGATTCTGCCTGCAGACAGAATTACAAACTTCAGTATTTTACCATTTAATAATTTCCACACCTTATGAAAACCCTTCTTATTGCTACTTGAAATCCTTGAAAAATTCAGATGTTTAAGGATTTGTTAAAAGATTTAGATTTAGATCTAAAATTTTTGACTGATTTAAAATTACCTTATAAATCTCCGGAAGAAAATTGAAAAGATACTCAAGAAAATGCTTTTATTAAAGCTAAATATTTTTGTGAACTTTCTTGATTACCTACTTTGGGAGATGATGCAGGTCTTCAAATTGAAGCATTAGATTGAGCGCCATGAGTAATGGCTCGTAGGTGGTGATGAGAATTGCCAGATAATGTTTCTGATGAAGATTGGTTAAGTTTTTATTTAGAAAAAGTCAAAAATATTCCAGAAGACTTATTAAAGGCAAGTTTTTCATTTACCAGATGTTTATATTTACCAAATTGAAAATATTTTTTTCAAAATGATGCGACTCATTTTTATTTAACCAAAAAACCTCGCAGGCCATATAAGCCAGGTTGGCCAACAAGTGCAATAAAAATTTGGGAGAATTGAAAACATGAGCTAGATACAGATCCTACTGATCCAATTTGGCAAGAAAATCTAAAGAAAGAATGATTTTTGGATTTAATAAATACAAATTTATTGTAATAAATTCAAGTAAATTTAATTTTCTTAATTTAATTTTTAAGATAGACTAAATTATACTCTTTTTAAGGGTCTATTAATTTAGTTTAGATATATTTATACTTAATGAAAATTGTTTGACTCCGCCAGCTGGCGGATAGTCTAATTTAAAGGGTTTTTAAAAAGAAAAAAACCGAAAACTAATTCTTATTATATATAAATAAATTATATCAAAATATGTTAAAAAAATAATCAGATAAAAATAAAATTGACAAATTTAATATTATTTTAATAATATATTTTACTTTATATTTAAAAAAATTCTAACTCTTATACAAGAAGAATAAAAAAATAATAATTTATTAATGAATTCTTAATTTAAAATCATATGGAAAATACAACTGAAAAATTTAATATTACAGAAAATGAAATTATAAAAATAATTAATGAGGCAGAAAATTTTGAAGATCTTTATAATAATTTAGATTATATTTGAAAAATAAAAAGCAATAAATGTACTTATTATAGTAGTGATTTAAAGAAAAAAATTAATTTAATAATAACTGGTTCAAAGTCAATTAGTCATATTACAAGAACTTATGGTTTAAGGAAAAAGGTTTCTGATTTATTAAAATTAAAACAAGAACAAGATTTAGATTATGAAAAAAATACTTCAATTAAAAAAGAATTAACTAGTAATGATTTAGTTTGAATAGAAAAACAATTATCATCAGAATCTAAAAAATTATTTTATAATCCAGATCTTCCAAAGCCAGAATATAAAATACAAATTGATTGAAAAGAATTTTTACTTACAGGAAAACTTTATTCAAAATTAAGAAAATTTATATTATGATATTCAAAAGTAAATTGACAGTATGAACCAAGATTTTTTTATTTTTCAAAAAGTTGATGAAATTGGCATTGTGCACTTTGAATAGAAAGGAATTATGATTCTAAACTTGATTTATTTAAAACCAGGATTGCAAAATGAGAATTTTTATGACTTAGTTATGAAAAATGAACAATTTTATCTTGAGAAATAACTAAACATTTTGATAGTTTTAAAAAATATAAAATAGATGAGTGTCTTGATGATATTTGGTTAAAAAATGGTCCTTGAATATTTACTAAAGAAGCTAAAAATAATTTTGAATCAAGATATTGACATGAATTTAAAGTTAATAATTTATTTCCTTTTGAAAACGAATCTTTTGCTAAAGTATGTTGTGATCTTGAAATTAAAAATAATTATTCTGTAGAAGATGTTAAAAATTTATTTAAAAATCTTTCTTTAGGAAATGAGTTTGATTTATCTTTTAAATTAGGTTTTAAATTATGACAAAAACAATTTCATGAATTTTTTTGAGAAAAAGTAAATATTGTTATATGAAAAACTATTTTTAATTGAGAATCTGTAGATGTAATATTTGCTTTTAGAGATAAAGAACCTAATTTGGTATGGATAGAAGATATACGTTATTCAAATGTAAAAATTAATTCTCATGGAATTCCAGAAAAATTAATTAATTGATGATTATTGACCACAAAACCATTTGAATATAAGGATCAAGTACCACTTTCTATTAAAAAACATTCAATGAGAGAGAAAAATGATCATGATAATAAAATCTATATTGATATCCGTCCTTATATACAAAATAATCCATTAATAAAACAATTTAAACTCATGAAAAATAATGGTGAAATTAATATTTTATAAAAAAATTTTATCATATCTTTTTTATTAAATCAGTTTATTAATATACCTAAACTAAATTGATCGACTCCGCCAGCTGGCGGATAGTCTGCTTTAAAGGATTTTAAAATTTATTCTCGCGAATGCGGGGATTAAAATTTAGACAAACCAAATTTGCTTGTGTATAATATTAATATTAAAAAATAATGTACAGTAAATTTGTACAAAAATTATACCATATTATTATGAAATTTTGATAGATTTTAGTTTTGCAAAAATTTATGATAGCTATTTAATAAATAATTTTCTAGATTTTTTGCTTTATAATAGACTAAAAGTTTATTTTGAAGTGTATGATATAAAAAAAAGAGCCAAAATATTTTGAAGTTCGTATTTTTTTGTTATAATTAAAATATTAAAATTAATTTTTAAATATGAAATTGTTAATTTTTTGAGATATTTATTGACGCAATTGAAGAAGACTTATTGGTACATATTTGCCTTCTTTGAAATTAAAATATTCACCTGATTTTATTATTTGAAATAGCGAAAATATCACAAGTGGTAAATGACCAAATCTTAAACATATTCAATACATGAAAGAATTATGATTTGATTGTCTTACTTGATGAGATCATGTTTTTTCAAATTTGAAATATATTAAAGATTATTTAAATATATGAGATTGTATACAGATTCGTCCTGCTAATTTTTATGAAAGTACTAATTATATCATGCCTTGAAAATGATTTAAAATAATAGAAAAATCTGGTTTTAAAATATTGGTTATAAATTTAATATGAGATGCTTTTATGAATACTAAAGTTTACAATCCATTTTTAAAAATTGATGAAATTTTAAATAATTATTCAAATGAAAATTTTGATGCCATAATAGTTGATTTTCATAGAGAAACTACAGCAGAAATGTATGCTATGTCGGAATTTTTGAATTGAAAAGTTAGTCTAATATATGGTACTCATACACATGTACAAACTAATGACGAACATATTTTAAGTTGATGAACATGAATGATTTGTGATGTATGAATGTCATGAGCTTTAAGAAGCTCTATATGACAAACTTTTGAGACAAGATTACCAAAATTTATTACTTGATTGAATATTTTTTCAGAAAAGCCAGTGCAAGATTTGTGAGATTGAGTATTAAATTGAATATATATTGAAATCCAAGATAAAAAATGTATTTCTATAGAAAAAATACGTATTTTAGAATAATTAAAAAACCCGATTTTATTATGAAATTTTATTTTTCAGCTGTAAATTTATGATGTAATAAAAATTTAGTAGATTTAGAGTGTATTATTTGAAATATATTTAAATTAAAAAATAAATTTGATATTAAATTTTTTGCTTTACCGGAAGATAATGAAGTAGAATTTGTATTAATAAATACTTGTTGATTCTTAAAAACATCAAGACAAGAAGCACAAAAAGAGTTAAAATATTATGATAAATTATGAAAAAAAATTATTTTATTAGGTTGTTATATTCCCGTAAAAAATGATAAATTTTTAAAAAAATTAAAAAACCTATATTCAATTATTCCTTTTCATGATTATAATAAAATTCAAAAATTAATTACAAATATTATTTATAATAAAAAAAATTTATTAAAAAATATAGATAATAAAAAAATACAAGCATTTATTTTTAAATGAATAGAAGATAGATTATATTTAAATCAAATATATAAATATGAGTATTTAAAAATTTCGGAATGATGCGATAATAAATGTAGTTTTTGTATAATTCCTCAAATTAGATGAAAACAGAAATCAAAAAAAATTAATGAAATTTTATCTGAGATAAATTTGATGATAGAAGCATGAATTAAAGAAATTATTTTAATAGCTCAAGATACTACGAGATATTGAGTAGATGTTTATTGAAAACCAAAACTTCTTGAATTATTAACAAAAATAGAAAAAATTCCAAAAAAATTTAAGTATAGATTATTATATATGTATCCCGATAATTTGAGCTTTGATTTATTACAAAAACTTTGTAAGTTTAAAAAATTTATACCTTATTTTGATATTCCATTTCAACATATCTCAAGCCATATTTTAAAAAAAATGTGAAGATTTTATGATACAAATCATATTTATAAAATGCTAGATTTTATAAAAAATAATTTTAAGATTCATCATATCAGGACATCTTTTATTGTATGATTTCCACAAGAAAAACATGAGGATTTTTTAGAGCTTAAAAACTTTATTTTAAAATATAAATTTGATAGTATTGCTTTATTTCAATATCATGATGAAAAATTAGCGGCTAGTTATAAGTTAAAAAATAAAGTTTCTTCAAAAATATCTCTTTTGAGAATCAAAGAATTAGATAAAGTGATAAAAAAAATAAATCAAAATCAAATTAAAAGAAATGAAAAATGATATATAATGAATTTTAATAATAAATTTGTTATGGTTAGAAGGGAATTAGTAGCTCCTGAAATTGATAAATATGATAAAATTAAATTAAGTAATCTTAATTGTAAAAATATTAGTATTTGAAAAATTATAAAAATTTAAAATTTTATTTTTTGCTTTCTATAATTTTATTTAAAAAATTTACTATTTCATCTATTAAATATTCTGGCATTGTGTTATATAATGTATAAATTATACCAGGCGCTAATCGTGTTTGATTTAAAAAATCTTCATGTGATAAAACTTCTGTATCTTTTTTAAAAAAACTACCAGAATCTAAATATATATCTAATCAATAACCTTTATTATTTTTAAATTTACAACTTTTATTTGTTCAACACTCTTGTAATAAATTAATAGTAAGCTCTTTAAAATTTATAGCTAATTCAAAATCTCTAAATTCTTGTAATTCAAAATTTAATATAGAATTTTGATATCATAATTTAAAGTTTCAATTTTCTGTTTTAATTATATCAAATCAGTCTTTTTTTAATTCATTAATAAATTTTTGTTTTTGAACTTCAAGATTTTTGGCTTTTTGTAATTCAATTTCTTGAAAATTAGGAATATCTTTATCATAAATAGATAAAATATCATTATTTGCTTTAGTTTTTTTTGAAACTTTTATTGCAGAAATATTAGTAGTTGCTTTAGTTTTTTTTGAAACCTTTTTTGCAGCTAAAACATCTACTGAATTTCATAAAATTAATAATGCAGATATAGTTCATAAAACAGTATTTTTTAAATTTCATATTTTATTTTTTTTTGGTTTTTTTTCAATGTTATTTTGTTTTAAACAATCTAATGATGACATATTTTTATAATTAAAATATTAAAATAAGTATGTATATATTAGCACAATTTATTTATTATGTAAAATTTTTGCATGATTTCATTCCATTTTAATTCAATGATATTAAAATATTATCTAATTTTTTATAAAAATCTTCTAATATTCAATTATTATCAATAATATAATCTGCAAATTTTTTTAGTCATACTATTTGTAATTCAGCTTCGCTTTCTTGTTCTAATTTAAATTGTTCAAAAGTTTTATTTAAATCATCCGTATTTTCTCAACGTTTACTAATTCTTTTATATCTAATTTCTAAATCTACATCAATATAAACAAGCTTAAAATATGGTATTGTTTGTAAAATTTCAATATCGCTTTTTCTACGCACTCAATCAAGAATAATTATAGAATTATCTGAATTTTTTAAATCAACATACATAGCTTTTGATAATAAATCTTCTCAAAATTCTTTTCTTAAAATTGTAGAAATTTTCTGTAGATTTTCTCTGCTTTGTTCTAAATAAAGTCGATTTAATAAATCTCTTAATATTTGAGAAAATTTATATGAAACTCATCCATATTTTTTCACTAAATAATCTACAGCTGTTCATTTACCACATCACATTTCACCAGTAAATGCGAGAATTAGTTTGTTCATAAAAAAAATATTAAAAATTAAATTAATTTTTATTTATAGTAATTGATCAATATTGTTCTACGTCATCAATTAAATCTTTTTCTTGCCATTCTTTTATCCAGTCTTGTACATTAAAAATTTTTATAGTTCAATCTTTTTGTGCAGAAATAAATTCTGTAATTCAAGCATTTACAACCATTTTTTTACAAATAAAACAAGGAAGAGAATTAATTTTTTCAAATTCATTATTTTGATTTATTCTTAAGGAATAAATATAAATTTTACCTCAAAGTAAGCTTACTCAAGATCTAGCTGCATTTATTATAGCGTTTTGTTCTGCATGTACACTTCTACAAAGTTCATATCTTTCTCAAGATGGTATATTTAAAATTTGTCTAAGACAATTATTTCTTTCTATACAATCTTTTGTATTTCTTGGAGCTCAATTATATCAAGTAGATATAATTTGATCATCTTTTACTATTACTACTCAATGATGAGCCCTCATACAAGTAGATCTAGATGCAATTTCTCGAGCAATGTTTATATAATATTCATTTTTTGAAGGACGATTTGTCATATTTAAAAAAAATTAAAAAATATTCTCACTAAAGTGGAAATAAAAAATATTAAATTTATCTTAATTTTATTCTTCTCAATTATCTAATTCTAGATATTTAATTTTACTTAAAGCATTTCACATTATTCATTGCATATCTCAATATAAATAACTTGTATTATTTATAATTCTTTCTAATTCTTTTTCTCTTTTTGCCCAAATACGAGACATTGATCTTTTTTCGCTTTCTAAATCTTCTTTCATAGATTTAAAAGCATCAATAATATTTTCTATTTTTCATTTAAAATCTGGACTTGATAAATAACTATAAAGTAATTCCATTTTTTCTTCTTTGCCTACAAGTGAATTTGAAACTTGATAAATAGATAATAATTTATCTCTAATAGCTACGGTAAGAGCTAAAAAATAAGGAAATTCACATACCCACACATCTTTTATTAAACCAAAATGTTTAATTTCTTCAGGAACAATATTACTTACAATTACACAAATATCAGCTTTTACTATTGTCCTATCATCTTTTAATTTTTTAATCCAAAGATCAGACCATGCTTTTGTATTTTTTGATTCCCATAGAATTATACCAGCATTTTGTCATCTGTTGTTTTTGACAATTTGAATAAGATCTGCTCATTTTATTCAAGTAGGGACATCTTCTATTGTATCTTCAGGAAAATTTTTGATTAAAATATTTTTAAGTTCGTTTTCTAAAATTTCACCTTGAATTTGTTGAGATCATTGATTAGCTTTTCTATTTGCTTCATCCAAAGATTTTTTTAAATTTTCCATTTGCTTATCTTTTTCTGACTCCTTTTTTCTAAAATCATCTTGCATTATTTTTAATTTTTCTTCAAAAAATATTTGTTGTGATTTTTCTAATTCTTCTTGTATTTTTTTACGTTCTTCATCTAATTTGCGAGCGTTTTGAATTTCTAAATCTTTTGCTTTATGTTCTAATTCTCTTTTTTGTTTCATTAACTCTAATTCTCTTTTTTTATCCTCTTCTCTTTTTTGATTAATTTCTTTTAGTTGTTCTTTTAGATCTTTTGTTTCAAAATCTTTTTCTTTCATTTTCTCTTCTATTTTCTTTTCTGCCCATTCATAAGCCTTTTTACGATACACCTCTTTCATTTCTTCCTCTTTTTTTACATATTCTTCTTGTAATTTTTCTTCATTTTTTTTAAGCTCTTCATTATATTTACTACGAGCTATTTCATCTAAATTAATTTCTGTTTTACATTTAGGACAATTAATTTTGTTTTCAATCATATAATCAGTATTTAAATTATTTAAGTTACAAGTTATTATTTTTATTTTTTTAATAATCTATTTATAAAAAATTTATATAAATATCTTTATTTTTATAATGATATTATACATAATATATTGCTAATAATTTTATATTAATATAATTTAAGTCAAATTTAATTTTTAGATATAGCTTTTATTCTATTTTCATACAATTCTTCCTGATTTAATTTATACCATTTAAACCCATTTTGATTATCTATATCCCAGGTAGGATCATAATAATAACTTCATATTTTTATCCATGCGTGATTTATATTTCTATTATCTGAAAAATTAATATTTCAAGTTTCTATTTTGACATCTTCAATTCAAGCAAAATATAACATATATAAAAATAATTTTGTAAATCAATCACAAACAGCATTTTTATTTTTAAATGCTCAAATTCAAGTAAATACATTATTGTCTACTTTTGATAAATAATATTTTTCAGTAATTTTATTTTCTATAAAATTAGTACTCAAATTATCATATTTTATATTTTTTGTTATCCATGAATAAAGGGCAAGAATTTTATCATCTTTTTTTTCATAATTATTAGTCAAATCTAAAGCTTGAGTTTTAATTTTATTAAAAATATTATCCAAATCATTTTCTTTATAAAAATACAAATCTTTTCATAAATAACTTAAAAATCCATTTTTATTACTTAATTTATCCAAAATGTTTTTATGAAAAATTATTTTAGCATCAGGATTTATTATTAATAAATATTTATTATTTTTAAACAACAAAACAGCATTACTTAAGTTATCAATATTTTTGTATTGACTCAAAAAAATTCATTTATCTCATATTTCAAAATAATTAAATTTAAATAAAAAATAAGCGTTATAGTAATTTCATTTTGTATTAAATAAAACATCGTCTGTGTTTGTAGAAAAGAATGAAACCTTATTTTTTAATTGTTCAATTGTAATATTTTTTTCTATATAATATCATCATTTTGAAATAAAAAATTGCTCTCATTTTTTAAATAATACTTCATTTTTTAAATTTTTAATTTGTAAATATGTATTAATTCATTTATTTTTTTCTAAAATATAAAAAGCATTTATATTTAATAAATACAAATTTCAATTAACTACAAACTCATAATCATCGTTTATTTCTATATATTTTGATGTATTTCAAGCTAATTTTATAATAATTTCATCTTGATTTTTAAGTAAATTAGAACCATGATGACTAATTATAAAGTCTTCTAATTTGTAATATAGGTAATCAAATGTTTTTTTATTTTTTTCAGATAATGAAGAATATTTTATTTTTTCAAGAGAATTAATATATTTTGTTGCTTTTACATAATTTAAATTTAATTTTTTTACAAAATTATCTATTTTATTTTTTGTATTATCAGAAATTTCATAAGTCTGATTTTGATATACGTAGTTAAAAGCAAAAATATTTTGTACATACAAATTAGCACAAAATAAAAATATTATAAGCAAAATATTTTTATAATTCTTCATAAAAATTAAATTAATTTTTATTTTTTAAAATAAAATATATATAGTCTAAATCAAGCTCAAATTATTAAAATCATTACTAAAATTAAAGTAAGTATTAATTTATCATTTTTTATAAAATTTAAATTTTCTTTTGATGAAATTTTTAAATTTTGTCATAAATTATTAGAATCAATTAAATTATTATTTGTTATATTTGGTTTAATATTTTCTTTAATTTCATTATCTACAGTTAAAATTGTTCATTTTGTTAAATTGTTATCAAGAACTATTTCATTTTTAGTATCATTATTAAGAATATCTGTATTAGTTGTTTCAGTTTTATTAATATCAGTTTTTATAATATCGGTCTCTGTAATATTATTATTTACAATATTAGTATCAATAATATTATTTTCAGATTCTTTATCAAGAATGATATTTTTTACTTTATTATCTTTTTTATTTTCTATTATTTTGATTTGTTGTATTTCTTTTACATCTTTTTTTATTATTTCTATAAAATCCTTTTTTTCTCAATTTGGACTAAATAAAGATATATATCATGTTCATGTAAAATTTTTTGGAATTATAAAATCCGAATTTGCTTCAATAATAGTATTATCTGGAATTATATAAATATCTTCTTCTTTTTTTATTTCCCAAAAACTAATATTTATTTCTTTTGAATCTGTATTTAAAATTTTTAGATTTTTTATTTCTCAATTTTCATAAATAATTTC